>NZ_LCWL01000104.1:0-22408 GCF_001441695.1 Alishewanella sp. WH16-1
CCTGCTAAGGGCGTTGCCCCACTCTAGCCGCTACTTTTACCCAAAATTACGCAGGTTCCAACCGTGGCTTGCCGCCGGATGCGGCGCTCTTTGCCACTGCAGCTTCTAACTTATCACCATATCATACGCTGTAATTATGGCAGCAACATTACTGCAACAATCCATCACCAATAAAAACGCCGCAGTAATTCGCTGCGGCGCTTTAATCAAACAACACCCCGTTACTTCAGATGCGTTCGCAGGAAACTTAAATACGCCTCCTGCGCCTTAATCCGATTAGCTTTTACCGCAAACCCATGGCCTTCGTCCGGGAACAACACATACTCCACCGGCACATTATTAGCACGGATCGCCGCCACCATCTCATCGCTCTCAACCTGTAACACCCGCGGGTCGTTAGCGCCCTGCACGACCAATACCGGGGCTTTAATATTACCGGCATGAAACAGCGGCGAAATACGGCGCAAACGTTCGCCATCAACGGCCGGATCGCCTAACTCATCGTACAGCGACTGACGGAAACTCTCCCACCATGGCGGAATACTCTCCAGCGTCCGAACCCAGTTGGTAACACCGAAGATATTAATGCCGGCATCAAACTCATTGGTAAAGGCCAGTGCCGCCATCGTCAGATAGCCACCATAGCTACCCCCCATGACCACTATCTTGTCGCCATCAATCCAATCCAGGCTTTGCAGGTACTTTTTACCATAGACGATGTCTTGTAAGTCATCTTCACCATGCCGCTTATCATCAAGATGGTAGAAAGTTTTACCGTAACCAGACGAACCCCGGTTATTAACACCAAACACCGCATAACCATGATTGACCAGATGCTGCATCATCGCACTGTAGCCCTGGCGGGTTTGGCCACCTGGACCACCGTGGATCCAGATAATGCCGGGGACTTTGTTGCTGCTACTGGCCTGCTTAGGTTTATACAGTAAACCAGGAATTTCCAGGCCATCGAAACTTTTAAAGCGCTCGATCGAGCTTTGCACCAGATGCGCGGCATCCATACCCGCAGCCAGGGTTTGCGTTAGCTGGGCCACGCTATCGGTGCCCAGACGCCAGACGAATAAGTTTGACGGTGAGGTATCTGAGTTCACATAAAACACCATGGTGTTTTCATCGGCCGAGAAACTGACTCCCCGTAAATCGCCGGCTGGATAAGCCGGCATTTGCAGTTTTTGCCCGCTGCTCAGATCGGTAATGGTTAACTCAGTGCGGGCATCGGCATTCACCCCCACCACCTGATAACGGCCTGATTTAGAGAAATACAGGAAAGAAACATCCCAATCGGCGGCGATATAGGGACTGTGTTCAGCCGTCGCCAGATCATAACGCCAGGCTTGATTAAATTCGCCATGACCATTGGTACTGTAAATCAAGGCCTTATTATCAACGGTAAAGGTATAAGCCCCATGTTGGATATTGCCATCGGTAGGCGTAATCAACTTAGGTTCTGCTTTATCGGCCTGTAAATCGACCAAAAACAGATCGGAGTCAGAGTTAGAGTTAGTGCGGCTAAGCGCCAGATAGCGGCCATTCGGACTGACCGCTTCTAAATTAAAACCGGTATTGTTTTCAAACAACATGCTACGGCTGTAGTCCACACTGCTGTATTGATACAAATCGAAAAAGCGGTTATCCCGCTCGTTGGTCATAATAAAGAAATGCACATCGTCCTGATGCCAGCCCACCATCTGCGCCTTAAGCTTGTCGCCCGGTGTTAAATCTTTGCTGCTGCCATCGGGTAGTTGCACATAAACGTGGTTTAACTCATTGCCACCCTGATCAGCGGTATATAAAAAGCGATCATCCTTAGGAAACCAACTGATACCGTTATAGGCATCGCTGGTCGATTGGGTTAACTGCGTTGGGGCGCTGCCATCTACCGGATAACGGTAGACATTAAAAATACCACTGGCATCGCTGGTTACCAGTACCGCACTGCCGTCATGACTTAGTGAAGAGCCATAGAGGGTGGTGGTGTTAAAAAAGGTTTCAGCCGAATACTGCGGCACTGTCTGACTTACCGCTGCCTGTGGTGGCGGAGTAGTCGTTTTTTGCTCTGCCGGTGGCGAGCAGGCCGCTAATAAAGCGGCGCAAGATAACGCTAAAATTGAAGCAGACCAACGCATATCACTCTCCTCTTGCTGTTTTTTTGTTCCAGTCCGCTTCAGTCTAGTGTAAAAAAACAACAAAAGAAAAATTAATCTGCTCAACCCGTTACCTGTGCCGATGTCTGACAGCGCCGCAATGCCCAGGTACAAGCCACAGCCCCGAGCAACAGTAACCCTGAGATCCACAAACACGCCACTAAACCATAGGCCTGAAACGCCCAGCCGGATAATAAAGTGCCGACTAAGCGCCCGGCCGCGTTTGCCATATAATAAAAGCCGACATCCAGCGAGACACCGTCACGATTGGCACTGGCCACAATTAAATAGCTGTGCAAACTGGAGTTAATGGCAAATACCGCACCGTAGAGCAGCAAACCGAGCAGCAGCGCCCACAACGGCTCGCCACTAAATAGCATCGCCAGGCCGATCAGCCAGGGTAAGGCAGCCAGCACCAACGCCCAATGCAGCGCTGTACCGGCTGCCGGTGGCGCCTTTTTACTGCTGCGGGTAAGTGCTGGCGTAAGAGCTTGCACTATGCCATAACCAATCACCCAGCAGGCTAAAAAGGCCCCGACCGCACTTTGTGACCAACCGGCGCTGCTGGCAAGATAAATAGGTAGGGCTATCACAAACCAGACATCGCGCGAGGCAAACAAACAAAACCGCGCCGCCGATAGCCAGTTTAAACTGGCACTTTTTGACAGCAACTCGGTAAATTTGGGTTTGAAACTTTTTCTCCCCAGATCCTTTTTCAGCAGCAACAAACTGAGGATCCACACCAGCAAGAGCGCAGCCGCCATCGCTGCCATTGCGCCCTGAAATCCCAGCAACGCCAGCAATAGACCACCGAGGAAAAACCCGACGCCCTTTAGCGCATTTTTGGAACCGGTTAATACCGCCACCCACTTATACAGCGCGCCTTGCGCCTCATCCGGTAGCAATAGCTTGATGGCGCTTTTCGCACTCATTTTATTCAGATCTTTGGCAATACCCGAGATCGCTTGCGCCACCATGACCCAGAGTACCGTTAACATATCGGCAGGCACTAACAACATACTGAGCGCAATAATCTGCAGAAACAAACCGATATTCATCGTCTTGTTTAAGCCGAGCCGGGCGCCGAGCCAACCGCCGGTGAGGTTAGTCACAATCCCGAAAAACTCGTAGAACAAGAATAACGAGGCAATCGCCAGCGGCGAGTAACCCAGCTGATAAAAATGCAGCACAATCAGCATGCGCAGCGCGCCGTCGGTCAAGGTGAAGGCCCAATAATTACCGGTAACGACCAGATATTGTTTAACGTCGCTGCGCATAGTCATCATATCGTCATTTAGTCTGCCAAACCGACTAACTTCGCCAGTTCGACCGTCCGGTTGGCATAGCCCCATTCGTTGTCGTACCAGGCATAAATTTTGACCTGAGTGCCATTGACCACCATGGTCGATAAGGCATCAATAATGCTGGAGCGTGGGTCGGTTTTATAATCCACCGATACCAGCGGCCGGCTTTCATAACCCAAAATTCCTGCCAGCTCACCTTCAGCGGCAGCCTTAAGCATGGCATTCACTTCCTCGGCGCTGGTGGCGCGCTCGACTTCAAACACGCAATCCGTTAACGAGGCATTAGCCAGTGGCACCCGCACCGCATGGCCATTTAAGCGGCCCTTTAACTCCGGAAAGATCTCGGTAATAGCGGTCGCTGACCCGGTGGTGGTCGGAATTAAACTGGCACCACAAGCGCGGGCCCGGCGTAAGTCTTTATGGGGCGTATCTAAAATCGATTGCGTATTGGTTAAATCATGAATCGTGGTAATAGAGCCATGCTTAATCCCCAGTTGTTCGTGGATCACCTTAACCACCGGCGCTAAACAGTTAGTGGTACAACTGGCTGCAGTAACAATGCGATGTTCGGCGGCATTAAATAACTGCTGATTAACCCCCATCACCACATTCAGCACCCCGGCTTCTTTTACCGGTGCGCTTACCACCACCCGCTTTACACCCTGCTCCAGATAAGCTTGTAGCACTGCTTTGGTTTTCATCTTACCCGAAGCTTCAATCACCAGATCACAACCGGACCAGTCGGTATCGGCAATAGCTTTATTGCCACTGACCTGAATGGTTTTGCCATTAATGCGTATAGTATCGCCAACCGCCTCAGCTTGATGCTGCCAGCGGCCATGGACTGAGTCAAAGTTCAGTAAATGGGCAAAGGTTGCGGCATCGGCCGCCGGATCATTGATCTGTACAAACTCGAACTCTGGCCAGTCAAAGGCCGCACGCAGGGCCAGGCGGCCAATCCGGCCAAAGCCGTTAATGCCAACTTTAATCGTCATCAGTAAATCCTTCTGTCAGGCGCCAGCTAGCGCGTTAAAATAATCAATATGTGGCGGCAGGCTTAGCGCATGCGGCCGGATCTGCTTAATACTGCTCAGGATCTGTGCTTTAGCGACACCGCGTTCGGCCAGCAATTGTGCTGCTGCCAGCGAAGTGCGACCTGAGCCGCCTTTGCAATGAATCGCCACGCTCTGTTGTTCGCATCATTAACCTGTAGCACATCATAAGGGTGTGGCATAAATCGCTCCAAAAGGCTGAGTGTCAGCTTGTTTTAAACCAGTGCCGGGTACGATTGGCAAACCATACCAACGATAGCATCACCGGCACCTCGACCAGGACGCCAACCACGGTCGCCAGCGCCGCTGCGGAGTGCAAACCAAAGAGAGCAATGGCTACTGCAACCGCCAGTTCAAAGAAATTACTGGCGCCAATCATGCTGGCCGGTGCCGCGACTTGATGCGGTAACCGCAATTTACAGCCGGCAAAGTAGGTTAAGGCAAAGATGGCATAGGTTTGGATCAACAGCGGTATCGCAATCAGGCCAATCGCCAGGGGTTGCCGGATAATGGTCTCTGCCTGTAGTGCGAATAACAGCAACACGGTGGCAACCAGGCCAGCAATGGAAAAGGGTTTAATTCCGGCGAGAAAGGCAGCCAGTCTGGTAGGCTCTTTCGCCAGCAGCTGGCGGGTTAATACACCTGCGATCAGCGGTAAGACAACATACAGCAATACTGATATCACTAACGTGTGCCAGGGCACAAAAATCTCCGTTACACCCAGCAACAGCGCCGTTAAAGGCGCAAAGGCAAAGATCAGAATCAGGTCATTTACCGATACCTGGACCAGCGTGTAGTTGGCGTCGCCTCTAGTTAATTGACTCCAGACGAACACCATAGCGGTACAGGGCGCTACCCCAAGTAGAATCATACCGGCGATATATTCAGTAGCGGTTTGCGGGTCAACCCAGCCGGCAAACAGCACTTTAAAAAATAACCAGCCAAGCAGCGCCATCGTAAAGGGTTTGATCAGCCAGTTGACCACCAGCGTCAGCACTATTCCCGCTGGTTTTTTGCCGACGTCTTTAATGGCACTAAAATCAATCTGCACCATCATTGGATAAATCATGATCCAGATAAAGACGGCGATCACCAGATTGACATGAGCAAATTCCAGCGCGGCAACTTGCTGAAATACGGCAGGTACCGCCAGACCACCCAGCACGCCGGCGAGCATCGCCAGTGCCACCCAAAGGGTTAAATAGCGTTCAAAAATGCCCAAAAGATCACTCCAGATTGCGTTATTAACTACAGCAAAGCTGTTCACGTACCGGCCGTTCGCCCATCGCGTTCAGGTTAGCTAATAGCGGCTGGATGCTACTGGCGCTGGCAGTGGCAAATTGCTTAATGCTTTCGCTGGCCCACAACGGTAAATCTTCGGCCAGGCGATAATACACCCACTGCCCTTGCCGGCGGTCTTGTAACAAGCCGGCTTTACGGAGCATTGCTAAATGCCGGGAAATTTTTGGCTGCGTTTCGACAAGGGCGGCCGTCAGCTCACAGACACACAGCTCCTGCTCCGCCTGGATCAGTAGTACGGTATTAAGACGGGTGTCGTCAGACAGTAATTTGCACAGATTTAGTGCGGTGAGTGGCTCGTGCTGATGTTGTTTGTCATACAGCAGCACAAACATACTCAGCCGTTCAGCCAGTTCATGCAAGGTCGTTTCAAAGGCTTTGAGAGTACCCTGTTGTTTGGGATCGCTAAAATCCCAGGCCAGCAGATGTTTGGCTGAAATATCATGGGCACACTCAGCAGCGGTTTTGCTGCACAGTACGATGGCATAATCGAAATGCTGCTGCCGGTGCGCGCTCAGGGGCTTGGAAAACAAACCTTCGGTGCTAATGCCATGCGAGTTTAATACTGCCAATGCCCGGCTATCGGCGGTGCCCGGGTGGCTACCGGCGCTATAAACTTCAAAACGATCGGCATATTTATGTCGGGCTATCGCTTCCGCCATAATGGAGCGCGCCGAATTTTCGGTGCAGATAAAAAGGATTTTCGCTAACGCCATGCTGAACCCATGTAAGTAAAAACACATATATACTGCATTGTATATATGTTTTTTCATATATCAAGTCATGGCGCTAAACTTCATAAAACTGTCATAAAGGCTAGCTTCTTAACGCCAATATCCGTTTGGCGCCCAACAACACGATAGCGCCAACAACAGCCCCTACCAGCAAATCCGGATAAGCCGAGCCGGTCCATGCGACTAACAACGCGCCCAGAATCACTCCAAAGTTAATCAATACATCGTTAGCCGAAAAGATCCAGCTGGCTTTCATATGAACGCCACCCTGCCGATGTTTAGCCAGTAACACCAAGCAACTAACGTTTGCTACTAACGCCAGACTGGCCATGCCCAGCATCAGCGTTGACTGCGGCTCACTGTCATATAGTGCTCTGCGTACAACCTCGGCTAACACGCCAAGCGCCAGAATCGCCTGTAACCAGCCTGCCACTTTGGCAGCCCGAAGCTGTAACTGTAATCCTTTGCCGACGGCGAATAAGGCCAGCAAATAAACCGCTGCATCAGCAAACATGTCTAATGAGTCGGCGAGCAGCGCCATTGACTGCGCGACTATGCCAACAGCAAACTCCAGCACGAACATCATAGCGTTGATTGCCAGCAACCAATAAAGTGTACGTCTTTCAGCTGCCGGATCAGCGGTAAAGCTTTGGCGATCAGCTACGGATGCGGCACGTGAGACGGAAAGCTGTGCTCCCAACCCCAAACTTTGCAGCTTTTTGGTGATCATCGTTGCATCGCCCTGATGCAAGATCGCCAGCTGACGCTGTGCCAGATCAAACTCGAGTTGCACAATCCCATCCAGGTCCTGCAATGCCAGACGGATTAATCGCTCTTCCGATGGACAATCCATTTTCGGAATATGATAAAGGCTATGCCACTGAGCATCGTGGCTGGCGGCTTTAGTAACAGGCTCTTGCTCAGGCTGCACTTTTGCACAACAAGCTGATTGCTGGCAATCCGATTGATTCTCTCTGGTCACGGTAATACCTCAACTGCTGCATATTAGCTGTTACTGTAACACCTGACCCCCTGCCATTGTAAAGTGGCTAAAACGGCAGTGAGTGCTGGCGCAGAAATTCGGTTACGCCAGCTAGTAACTCGTGATTCAATGTCAGCTCAAAGGCGGCCAGATTTTCTGCTAACTGGCTGGTACTGGTGGCGCCGATAATGGTCGAACTGACACCATCAACCTGATTCACCCAGGCCAGCGCCAATTGCGCCGCGCTTAGCTGATGGGCGGCAGCCAGTTCACAAAAAGCACGGATCGCCGCATTTGACTCTGGTGTGTCGCGAAATAAACCATTGCGCTGCACCAGGGTCCAGCGGCTTGCAGCCGGTCGTTGCCCGTCCAGATACTTACCGGTTAGGGCACCACCTGCCAGCGGTGACCAGGGTAAATAGGCGATATTCTCGTGCTGGCATTGCTCAATTAGATAGGGCCAGTCTTTGGTATGCAGCGGGCCAAACTCGTTTTGAATCGAGACCATCCGCGGTAGGTTATGCTGTGCGCTGAACTTTAGGTACTGGCTAATCCCCCAGGGCGTTTCATTCGACAGGCCGCAATAGCGGATCTTGCCAGCCTGCACCAGCTTGCCAAGCGTTTCCAGAATCGCCAGCATCTCTGCTTGCTGCGCTATGCTATCCGTTTCACTAAAGCGTACCTGATTCACGGCATGCCGGCCAAAGTGCGGCGAACGGCGATTTGGCCAGTGTAGCTGGTATAAATCAATATAGTCTGTCTGTAACCGCTTAAGCGACCCCTCGACTGCGGCGACCAGACTTTGCGGGCTAATATCGCTCCCGTCGCGGATATGCGCCAGGCCATTACCGGCGATCTTGGTAGCAAGCACTAACTGTTCTCGTCTGGCGCTATTACGGCTTAACCAGTTGCCAATAATCTGCTCGGTGGCGCCATAGGTTTCTGGCCGCGGTGGAATCGCATACATTTCTGCAGTGTCGATAAAATTCACGCCGGCATCCAGTGCCAGCGCCAGTTGCGCATCGGCATCTGCCTGAGTATTTTGCTGGCCCCAGGTCATGGTACCCAGACAAACCCGTGACACCCGCAGGCCGCTGCTGCCTAAAGTGGTGTATTGCATATGTTGCTCTGTATTCAGGGAAATAAGCGGACTATACCAGATCGCAGGGGGTTTAGATCAGTAGTGATTTGGTTGTTACTACCTTAAGAATCCTCAAATCCGTCGTCTACGGGTGAACTATCAAGTTATCCCCATCCGGCGTTAGAGATAGAGTCCCAGATCTGTGCATACGGTTGCAAGCACACCGTACAACTTTGACGGGACACGCTGTGAATACATCCCTGTACGCTTGCATTTTTCATCCCTGAAAAATACATTCCCTTACAAAGTGCACGGAATGCTTACCACCTCGTCTTATATCTGCTGTTCTCTATGATATTTTTCGTGATGCATACCAGATACTATTTAAGCCCTTGGCTGCGGTAGAATTTTCGTAACAGCAGCAGGGATGCTGCGGAGGCTGAAAGGGCACAGGGATGTGATCCTTGAAGCCGGTGGAGAAAATTACTACCCTGCTAAGGGCGCTGCCCCAATCTCAACGCTACTGATGCTCATCGTTACGCAGGTTCTGGCTCGTTGCATCCGGCGGCTAAACGCGCCGGATGCTCAGCTCTCAACGCTAATGATTATCTGCAGCAGCAGGCTTAGCAAACACCTCCTCCAGCCAACGCCATACCCGCTGCTGCTGCGCCGCCGAAAACTGATGCCCGTACTCCGGCCAAAGCTCAGTCACCAGCTTTTCGCCGGCACCATGCGCCTGCCAGATTTGTCGCATCGTGGCAAAAGCCTGCTCAGTGCCGGCCGCAGGCATCAGACGATCTTTAGCACCACTGATAAACAATGCCGGTTTAGGTGCTGCTATGCCCGCCAGATGCGGGTAATCCAGTTTCGCTGCCAACCCGGGATGTAACATCCAGAACGCCGTTTGGCCGCGTAATTGATTATTGCCCGGCGTCATAGCAGTATCACTGGTAGTCATCCAGCTAATGGTCGCCGCGGCTTTGATATCATCCGTCAGCGCCGCCAGTTGCCAGGCCCGAAACCCGCCCATTGAAAAACCCAATGCAGCAATGCGAGTGTTATCGACCTGCGGCAACTGGGCAAGAAAGGCTGCCAAGCGCAAGTCTTCATAAGCCGCCAAACCGGCCAGTGAGCGCCCGAGCTGAAAGAAATTCGCAGCCAGTGCCTGCTGCGCATCGGCATTTAACGGTCCCCGTTCACCAAAACCCAGCGAGTCTGCTGCCAGCACCAGATACCCCTGAGCCGCTAACTCATCACCGATAAAACGGCCATCGTAATAACGTTTAGTCCAGGCCTCCGCCTTGGCGAGATCGGGATCCCTGGCAAAGGGTTTGATCAACTTGGCTTTACCAATTAAAAAATAAGCGCCGTGATCATGCAGCAGCAGTACCGCCGGGAAAGGCCCCTCACCTGCCGGGCGCAGCACCGAAACGGTAACCCGGTTTTCTGGCGTCAGATTAAGCTGCCAGCGCTCGGCCTGATAGCCATCGCGCTGTTCAACCATCAGTTGTTCAGCCGCAAAATCCAGCGGCTGCTCGGGCCACAACAGTGCGTCGCGCAGCAGTTGCCGCGCCTCAGTACGCCACTGCTGAATTGACTGAGCGCTATCCGGGCGCCAGGCGGCACTAAACTGTTGCTCTGCTTTCAGCTGCTGATAAAAACCCGGTAACTGCTGCGCCAGAATCTCTGCTGAAAGCGGCGCAGCAAAGGTTAACACCAGTACACTTAGCAATACTCTCAATTTGCACTCTCCGTAACAGACCGTGTTACAGACTAAGTGATTTCCCGCGACAGGGAAATTCCAGATACGAACAAAAGCACAAAAACCCCAGGCCTGACTTTGCCTGTGAGGCCAGCGCAGGTTAGCGTAGCTTTTTTACTAATCAATTTGGTACTGAAAATGCTCTTATTATTGCGGCCTTTGTTACTGAGCGGCGCCCTGCTCTGCGGCGAACTGCATGCCGGCAGCAGCCCGTCAGAGCCGCTGCTTTCAACCAGCTGGGAGCTATATTACGCGCGTTCTGCAAGGCTGCTGCAGCAAGATGAGGCGACACTACAGGCTGAACGGCAGGCTTTGCGCCAAAGCGACTTTAGCTTACCCACGCCAACCCGGCGCTTTGGCTTTGAGCCTGACTTACCGGCGGCGTTTTATCATAGCGCGGCCGGACTCGAATTATTGCAGGCCATACTCAGCCTGCAAACGCCAAGCGGTGGCTGGTCGAAGCGAACCGATATGCGTATTGCCCGACAAAGTGGTCAGCACTGGGGCGTGGAGCCAAACTATGTGCCTACCTTTGACAACAGTGCCACCACGACACAATTAAGGGTGCTGGCCCGGGCATATAACGCAAAGGCTGAGCCGCTATACCGGCAAGCGTTTCACCGCGGTATAACCTTGCTGTTGCAGGCGCAGTACCCGAATGGTGGCTGGCCGCAGAGCTTTCCGCTGCGCGGGGGTTATCATGATCATATTACGCTTAACGATGAGGTAACCGAGGAGGTACTGAGCTTACTGTATGCCGTAAGTACAGCTGAAACTGAGTTTGCCTTCGTCGATGCCAGCTTGCAACAACAAGCCGGACAGGCTTTTAGCCGTGGCCTTAAGCTGTTACTGCAGTTGCAACAGCGGGACGAGGCAGGGTTGAGCCTGTGGGCGGCACAGTATCATCACCGTACCTTGCAACCGGCCTGGGCCAGAGCCTACGAAATGCCGGCGCTGGCGGTAATGGAAAGTGCCAGCCTGCTGGATTTTTTGCTCAGCTTGCCCAAGCCATCCGTTAAACTGCAGCAGAGTATCCATGCTGCCGCCGGCTGGTTAGCGCGCCATGCGATCACTGATCAACACTGGCATCCGCAACTGCGGGTGCTGCAAGCCAAAGCCGGCGCCGGGCCGCTGTGGCCACGCTTTGCAGACCAACAGACCGATCTTTGGCGATCGTGATGGCGAACTGTATTATGACGTGCATCAGGTCTCATTCGAACGCCGGCAAGGTTATGCCTGGTATACCGAGCGCCCGGAACCAACGCTTGAGCGTTATCAACGCTGGCGTGCGGCCTTTAATGACGCTGCAAAGTAAAAACCGACTCAGCGACCTGGCGCGTTAATTCCACATCCAACAGCAGTGTTTGATGCGGTGCAAAAATCTGCGCCAGTTCCTCAACTGCCAAGCGCAGCCCTGCAGCTGCACTGGCTGGCACCACGCTAAAGCCTGCGGGTTGCCGCGGTGGCTTAAACAGCGGCTGGGCATGAAAACTTAAAAACAACTGCTGAAAGTTCGGGCTTTGTTTAAGCTCGTTTAATGCCGCCACATCAAAATAAAACGCCCGGTTTTGTGGCTGCTGGCTATGCGGATGCACGTGCCGTAAAAACTGCTGATACAGCCTTTGTTCAAAGCGACTATCGGCATTGGCCGTGCGATACATTTCTAAAAAGTAATCGGTGACCGGATCGCCATGCTGATCCTGGAGCTTACAAAGCACCTGGCTGCGCAAATCCGCGTGCCAGTTGGCAGGCGGGTTTTGGCTATCCAACTGCTGCTGATAGGCAAAATGACCTGTGCTGCCAACCTGAAAATCGGCATCCTCGACTTGCAGTGCCTGGCGAATCAGCTTTAAGGTCAGCGGGTTATGCGGGGCTTTTTTACCATTACCGATAATACTGCCATGATGCTCATCTGGCAGCACCGAAAAGGCGATTTCACCCTGACTTTTTCGCAGCTGCAAACTGCCAGGCTTAACGTTTTGCTGCTCATCCAGTGCCACTTTCAGATAACGGCAATTCAGGTTTGCCCCGGCAATGCGCACCGTACCATCTGAACCGGCTTCGTTGGCGATAGCGCTGATCCCGCTGTAACCGCGGTTACCAATAAAAATGGTGCTGAGCATTCTGCCCGCACCATACCAGGACTCAGCGGCAAAGAGATCGGCTTTAGCCAGTTCCCGGCTATAGTCGGCCGCCAGCTCCAGCCCAAATAACAAATTAGCGCCGGTTTGAAAGCCCGGTTGCTTCCAGCCTTTCACGGCCCGGCCATAGAAACTGCGGCCTTTATGCGCCAGCGGCGAACCAAAATTGGCCGGCGCCAGCTGCAGAAAACGTTTAACCGGATTGGTGGCCGCAGCATAATAACGGGTAAACCAGTGCCGGCTAACCAGGGCACCGGTGCTGTGGACGATTAGATCGACACTTTGCGGCGAAGTAGGCAGCTGCATACCCAGCCAGGCTTGTTGCATCGCCGCGGCCAGATCGCCATAACTGATCTCATCCTGTAATGACAACCAGTCAGTCAGATACAGATGTTGTACCGCAGCACCAAACTCGGTTTGCAGAAAGTGGGCTAAGTCACGAAAAGAACGGCTGTTATCACTCCAGCCGTGCAGGATAACAATGGGATTACGCATGGCGGTTCCTCTGCCAGTTGCTGCTTTAAGCAGCAATCAGTATAGCTGCCGCTGTCGCAATAGGGCAAAGTTAGCTGATAAAAGTCATCCGAAAAAGCTATCTGATAAAAGCTTTCCGATAAAGTACGCGAAAACGACTGACTTAAGCAGCAGTATAAAATGCCTTCAGCATATACCGCGCCTGCTCCCCGGTATAACTCTGCAGTGCCGCCTCAGCATCGGGGCTAAGTGTCTCTTGTACGAGAAAACCCTGCCGCTGCCAGTAGCTTACCGAGCCCTGTACTGCTACCAGCGCTAACCGGGTTAATCCCTGCTCTGTGGCAAAGTATTCGGCCTGCTGCAGCAAGCGGCTGGCCAGGCCTAAGCCTCTGGCCTTAGCGCTCACCGCCATATCATGTAAATACAACAGCTCCGGCTTGCTGGCAACCTGAAACGGACTGCCCAGTGGCGCCACCTTGCCAGCTACAGAGGGGTAGCAAAACAAATAAGCGAGCAGCTCACCGGCTGAGTTTTCTGCCAGCCAACAACTCTGCGGCGCTGCAGTCAGCCGCCTTGCCAATAATTCCGGTGGCTCATACAGATTATCGCTGTAACAGCTATCCTGCAGCGCCACCACCGCCGCCAGATCGGCAGCGCTGATTAAGCGGATCTGAATACTCATGCTGCTTAATATGCCGGTTATGCCGACTTTGCTGACAGCTGTGCCCGAACATAGTTTAAGCCACCCACTACCGCGGCTACCTGCGCCAGAATACACTGTTCGGGCGTGGCACTGGGACTGTCCGGATAGACTTCGGTGGTGGTAACAAAGCGCGCAGCGGTCATGCCGCCACAAAGCCCCAGGGATTTTTTCGGGTAATTGACGACGCCAAACTGCGCCAGCGGCTCACCAATCAAACAGCCTTGCTCATCAGCAGGGGCGATATGCGTCACTTTTACCACTTCATCAATCATGGCTTTTTGAAAATCCGGCTGTGGATTTTCACTGTCGCCAACCAGATAAAAGCCATCCGGAATATTCCAGTTGGTATTTACCGTGCCATCGCGTGCGGCTTTGGCCGGACGAAATTCACTGTTATCCGAATCCGTGGTTTCATGCAGATCAATATGCACCAAAGGCGTGATCCCCAACGCCAGCAGATAATCGCGCAACAAACCGGCTTCGGCGGCCGGGCTATTGGCAATAAAGGAACGGTTTGGATCGACCGCCAACGGATTCCAGCGATTGATCGTTTCATAACCCCAGGGGCTGATACAGGGCGCAATTAACAGGTTAAAGTCGGCAACATAAGCTGCCGCATGGTCTTTAGCAAAGCGCAGCGCACCATGCACACCGCTGGTTTCATAACCGTGCACACCGCCGGTGACCAGCGCCAGCGGTTTATCGGCCTGCCAGTTGCGGCTTTTTAATAAAAACAGCGGATAGCTGCTAAAGCCCTGCGCCTGATAATCCAGCTCACCGTATTGAACGACCTCAAACTGCGACTCCAGTTCACTCAACTGACTTAACACATCGCTCTGATAGCTGCGCTTGATGCGTTGCTCGGCAAGCCATTGTTGTTTTTCTGCCTCGCCCCAGGGTTGTCCCTGAGTGCCGATATGATAGATAAAGGGTTGCATAGTGCCTCGCTGTAATGCTTGTTCGAGCCATAAATAGTGGCAGCCTAACGGCTTTGGCTATTTTGTAAAGCCTTGTGCCGTCAGTTGCTGAAAAAAAGCGCTGTGACGGTGTAATGTCGTCGCTTTGGCGGCAATCTGACATCTGCCCCGGGTGGTTTTCGCTTGCAGCTTGTTGACCGTCCCGCCTAAGCTACTAAAAAAGCTCCGGGAGAAACCAGATGGATATCAGTGCAGAGAAGCTAAAACAAATACGACTAGAACGTAGCTTAAGCCAGGATCTGTTGGCCAAACAAAGTGGTTTAAGTTTAAGAACGATTCAGCGTTTGGAGCAAGCAGGTGGCGGTTCAGCCGAATCTTTGCTGGCACTCTCTGCAGCCTTGAATATCTCGCCACAAGCATTGCGCTTAAAAGAACACCCCCCGGCAACCGGCTGGTCATTTCAGCATCAGGGCATAAAAATCAGCGCACTAATTTTATTAACCGCGCTGTTGCTGTTTCTTATTAGTCTGGCCAGCAGCGGACAATTCCGTATTTATCTCGATATCGTGTCGTTGGTATTTTTGCTGTTATTTGTGCCAACAGTCACCTTGCTTGCCGCAGGCAAGCAAAATCTTAAATTGAGTGTCAGGCACTTAGGTGCATTGTTTGCAGAGCCAAGCGGTAACCTGGCTGAGCGAACCAGACTGCTGACGCTTTACCGACTACAATATCAACTTTGTTATAGCGGCGCTTTAATCATTACTCTCCTCGGCTTGGTAAGCCTGCTCTATTTCAGTGCTGAATTTAAACAAAGCGTGATGCAATCTGGTATTGGCGTGCTAAGTCTACCCTGGTTGTATGCGGCGCTGGCCGCGGAAATTTTATTGAGGCCATTAACTTTTAAACTGCAATCCAGTATTGAGAACGAGCTGCAAAGCTATCGACTACAGCATTAAATCACTGGCTGCAATGAAGATTCAGAGTCATGACGATATCTGGAACAGCGCAATCCCGGTATGGATTTTCTGAATATCGCTTACAGCTGGTCGTTTTGACTGCGGGATATTACTATGTAAAAAGTACGATCCCTTGAGAGCCTTAAGATGCCAATATCAATGTCGGAAGCAGCTATTGAAAAAGGGAGTGGCCAGATCTGGGCACATTGGCTGGCGTTGCTTACTGCGCGGCAGGCTGAGCAACTTAGCCATAAAGAAATTGCGCTTCTGCTAGCCGAACAGGGCGTTAGCCCCTGGTGGTGTCAGATGCTGGCAGTGCAGTTTGAGCAACACCTTGGCCGGCGGGTGGTAGGTCAGGATTGCAGTGGCAGTTTTAGTGTTTCGGTTAATAAAACACTCAGTGGCAGCATGGACGACGCCCTTGCCTTCTGGCAACAACTTGTTGCCGGAGAACAGGCCTTTGCCGATATTCCACTTAGCCGCGGCCCTGATATCAGCCAAACTGAAAAATGGCGCTACTGGCGCTGTGGCCTGGCCGACGGTTCACGGCTAAATATCAATATCTATCAGAAAGCAGCGGATAAAGCCGCGCTGTCGATACAGCATGAAAAGCTGGAAAGTGAAGCCCAGGTCGAATTTTGGCGCAGCTACTGGAAAGGCCGGCTGGCGGCAGGCTAATACTGGTTCTGGAGTTTACCGGCTTCGGATTTGAGCAGGCTGCTCCAATCCCAGCGCGGCGACATGCGCCTGCAATTCGGGATAAAAGCTTAAAAACGCCTGTTCCAGCCTGGGATAATGGCGCTCGATATCCTGTCCGGCACCGCTAAAACGGTTAGCAAAACGAATGCGCTGCGCAATGCGGTCCAGCGCCATTGCTACACCCTCTAACTGCTGATAGGCCGCCAACCAGTCTTGCTGGCGTACCTTACGCATTACCACCGCCATCGCTTCCGGCATCAGAGGCTCCGCTGTCGCCAATTGCAGGTAGAGCTCTGACTTGGCTTGCAGATAAGGCGTGGCGTAAAACTGCTGCCAATGCTGGATCAAGAAATGATCGAACAGCACATCTAATGCCACCGGCGCAAAACGACGGCGCTCAGTACTAAAACAGGCACGCGCTTCGCGTACCAGTGGATGACTATCGGTAAAACGATCCACCGCCCGATGATTGGCTAAACCGGCCTGAATTGGCTGCGCCAGCGTATCAATGGCAACGCCTTTGCAGAAGTCACCTAATAAATTGCCCACTAAAGATTGCGGCTGTGGCTGCGCCAGCGCCGCATGCGCCAGATAATTCACTCGTTACTCCAATACCAGGGCTTGTTGTAGTTTACCCTGACAGTCCTAACTGGTGATAAAAAAATTATTGTGTAGTTATTAAACAGTCTTGACGCCCACAAAATTTAGAGGTAAAACGTTTAAGACAATTTTAACTGATAAAGTTTTACCCAAATAATAATAGTTGTACCTGAACCAACCAGCAGTCTTAGCGTGTCATTGAGATTGTCTCACGCTGCTTTGGTCGGTTGCCCTACTGAAAATGCCTACCGGCATTTTTTTAACGGCAGTAAACTTAAACGTTTCAGCTTATAAAAAATACTATTCCAGATCGACAAGGGAGACACCCAAGATGCAACAGCAACCTGCGTTATCCAGCCTGGCGCTGGCCATTACACTCGCTTTAACTTCTCAACAACTTATTGCGCAGGAAACTGCGCCTGAACCAACGGCAGCAGAGCAAACTGACGCGGCCGCAGACGCTGCCCCCAGTGGCCTCGGCTTTGAGCGTATTCTGGTAACGGGTGCGGTATCGCGCAATCAAACCGTAATGCAATCCAGCGTCTCGGTCAGTACCCTGACCTTTGAAGATATCGATGCGTCCGCGCCCCGCTCTACTGCTGAAGTGTTCCGTATGCTGCCGGGTGTGCGCAGTGAAGCCAGTGGTGGTGAGGGTAATGCCAATATCGCAGTGCGTGGCTTGCCGGTGGCTGCCGGTGGCGCCAAATTTCTAACCCTGCAGGAAGATGGCCTGCCGGTGATCCAGTTTGGTGATATTGCCTTTGGTAACGCCGATATTTTTGTCCGCGCTGACGCTACCCTGGCACGGCTCGAGGTGATTCGCGGTGGCTCTGCCAGCACCCTCGCCAGCAACTCACCGGGTGGCGTCATTAACTTTATCAGTAAAACCGGGCTTGATAATGGCGGCAGCGTCGCGCTGACCACCGGCCTGAATTATGATCAATTCCGTACCGACTTTGAGTATGGCGGCGATATTAACAACGATATGCGCTTTCATATTGGCGGCTTTGTGCGCCAGGGCGAAGGCGTAAGGGATCCGGGTTATCAGGGTGAGCGTGGCTATCAGCTAAAAGCTAACCTGACCAAAGACTTTGACAGCGGTTATGTGCGGCTTTACGCCAAACATCTGAATGACCGGGTAACCAGCTATATGCCGATGCCAATGTATGCTGATGGCAGTTCAGTTCCCGGCTACGATGCCAAAAAAGACACACTGCAATCGGATTATTTAACCCAGACCGTGCGGCTAAACGGCGACAACCAGATCTCACGCGGCGATGTTCGCGATGGCATGAACCCACAGGTTAATAGCTTTGGTATCGAAGCGCAGTTCGACCTGGATGATAACTGGACCCTGGATAACCGCTTTCGGATCAGTGAAGTCAGTGGCAACTTTATTACGCTGTTTCCGGCCGAAGTCGACAGCGCCCAGTCGATTGCCAATAGCATTGCCGGCAGTGGCGCTACCGTGCGCTATGCGGTAGGCCCACAAGCTGGCGACTTGTACGGCAACGGCAATGCGATGCGTATTCATACCTTTGATGTCGAACTGCATGACTTTGGCTCCATCGTTAACGATCTGAAATTGTCACGCCGTTTTGGCGAGGTGGATGTCAGCTTTGGCTACTACCTGGCTGATCAGAGCATCAGCATGTCCTGGCTGTGGAATTCCTATCTGATGGCGTTAAAAGGTGATAATGCTGAGCTGCTAAATGTGTTTGCCGCTAACGGCACCGCCTTCTCCGAACAGGGCCAGCTCGCCTATGGCGTGCCGTTCTGGGGCAACTGCTGTCAGCGCAATTATGATACTGACTACAGCATTAAGGCACCTTACGCTTCAGCCAGTTGGGCCTTTGGCGACTGGTCGCTGGAAGCCAGTGTACGCCGCGATATTGGCAGTGCCAGCGGTAGCTATGCCGGCGCGGTACAAAGTAGCCGTGATATGAACGGCGACGGGGTGATCAGTATTATCGAGCAGAGTGTGTCCGGTATTGATCTGGCCAATCCGCAACTGGTGAACTACGGTTGGGCTTACAACTCGTACTCAGTCGGCGCCAACTACCAGTTTAATAACGACTGGGCCATGTTTGGCCGCGTCAGTAAAGGTGGCCGTGCTAATGCCGACCGTCTGTTGTTCGGTAAGGTTAACGCCGATGGCTCAGTAGCCCGCGAAGATGCGATTGATCAGGTGAAACAATATGAACTGGGTAGCAAAAGCCGCCACGGTAACCTGAATTTGTTTGCGACGCTGTTTTTCGCCGAAACGGATGAACAGAACTTTGAAGCCACTACCCAGCGCTTCTTTGACCGCGTTTACCAGGCCAAAGGTATTGAGCTGGAAAGTAGCTACCGCATCGGCGATCTGGACCTGCGCGGCTCTATTACCTGGACCGATGCCGAGATCAGCAAAGATGCGCTGAATCCTGAGTTAGTCGGCAATACGCCAAGGCGTCAGGCCGATGTAATTTATAACCTGTTAGCCCGTTATACGCTGGATCAGGCGCAATTTGGTGTCAGTTTAATTGGCACCAGTGCTGCCTATGCCCAGGATAATAACGACTTGAAATTCGGCGCCTATACCCAGGTGAATGCCTTTGCCAGTTACGAGCTGGCCAGGGATCTGACCGTGTCACTGAATATCAATAATCTGTTCGATAAAGTCGGTTTAACGGAAGCTGAACAAGGCAGTGTGCCGGCCAATGGTATTATTACCGCCCGCACCATTAACGGCCGCACTGCCTCTGTTGGCTTACGCTATCAGTTCTAAGCAACCGCGGCATTACACTTTAAGGCGACTGCGGTCGCCTTTTTTATACCGGCCAGATTTCAGCCCGGTACCGGAACCTGTGCTCCGCCTCCACTCCGGCAAGCTAGATCCTAAAACCAAAGTACAATTTATCTTAACGTTTAAGATAAACTGAGTTAGAGTGGTTTTATCTGTCAGCTCTGTCTGCTAATACGCACAAAACCCGGAAAACCTGATGCCAAAAGTTACCCTTAAAGCGCTGGCCAAACACCTTGGGGTGTCGGTGGCGACTGTATCTAACGCCTTTAACCGCCCAGATCAACTGTCGGCAGAGCTGCGCAAACATATTCTGCAGGAAAGTGAAAAGCTCGGCTTTAGCGGCCCAAATGCCACAGCCCGCAGCCTGCGTACCGGCCGCTCCGATATGATTGCCATTCTGCTGTCAGATACGCTGGAATATTCGGTCAGCGATCCGGTTGCTAATCAGTTAATTAAAGGCATCGCCGAGGTGCTGCAGGACGCCGGCAAGGATATGTTGCTGTTATCCGGTGCCAAAGCGGTACACAGCACCGCCGAAGCCCTGCCCGATGGCTTTATTATTTATGGCAGCCCAAAAAATCCGGAGCAACTGGAACGGGTAAAGCAAAGCGGCAAACCGCTACTCTGTGTCGACTGTAACCTCAGTGGTATCGGCTCGGTTAATATCGACAACTATCAATATGCCTATGATATTGCTGAGTATGCACTGCAAAAACAGCCTGGCAAGGTCGCAGTGTTAGGGCTTAGGTTGATAGATTCCGATCGGGTCTGCCGGCTGCAACAACATGAGCTGTACGATGCGAACGAAGCGATTTCCCGCCGCCGGCTCGAGGGCTATCTGGCCGCCGCCAAGCAGCAGCAACGCGAATTAAACGCTGAGCAAATCTGGCATATTCCGGTTAATAACCATCATTACGCGCAAATCGCCGCCCGTGAAGCTCTGACGCAGCATCCCCGCCCAACGCTGCTGCTTTGTATGAGCGATCGGATTGCGCTTGGTGCTATTAGTGTCGCCCGGCAACTAGGTCTTAACATCCCGCAAGATCTGCGGATTGTCGGCTTTGATGGCATTGAAGAGGCCGAGCGTAGCTATCCGGCGCTGACTACCGTCGCCCAGCATAGCGATGAAAAAGGCCGTATTGCCGCCAGAATGCTGCTGGCCGGCGATACCGCTGAAAATGTGCTTTTACCTTGTGAGCTACGCCTGCGCGATAGCTGTTAAAAAGCGTTGCATTTTTCGCCAAAAGCGTTGATTGCGGCTTGCAACTTAAACGTTTAAGGTGTAGTTTTAAGCCGTAACAACGATTACAGCAGGGTTAGCGTAAATGGTCAGTGTCTGCCGATAAGCAGTAGCCTGAGCCACTGATGCTACCTGCGGCTAAGGTCAGCTGCACATAGCGCAGACTGCCACACTAATAAAACGCTGCACTGATGACAGCGATAAGACAGGGTTAGACTATGCAACAGCTCAGCAGCGCAGCGGCAACCGCCGTGCCGACGCACACCTATACCCAGGTTAAATGGATGACCTGCCTGATGTTCTTCGTCTTCGCCATGACCACGGATGCCGTGGGGGTGATTATTCCCGAAGTGGTCAAGCAGTTTGACCTTAGCCTGACGCAAGCGGCCGCCTTTCATTACGTGCCGATGATTTTTATCGGCTTATCCGGTCTATTTCTGGGCCAACTGGCCGATCAGCTTGGCCGGAAGAAAATTATCCTGTTTGGTTTACTGATCTACTCTCTGGCCTGTTTTGCCTTTGCGCTGGGGCAAAGCTTTTACTTTTATAATTTATTGTTGGGGCTATGCGGTCTGAGTATCGGCTTATTTAAAACCGGCGCCCTGGCACTGATTGGCGATATCAGCCCTAATTCTGCCAGCCATACCCGGCTGATGAACCGGGTCGAGGGTTTCTTTGGCCTGGGCGCCATCGTTGGCCCGGCCCTGGTTGCGATCCTGCTGATGTTTGAGATGGCCTGGGAGCAGCTGTATTTTGTGGCCGGCTTTATTTGTGCGCTGTTACTGTTGATTGCCTACCGCATGGACTATCCGCTTTACTCACCACAGCCTAAAGCCTCGATCTGGCAAACTCTGGCCCTGGTGAAAAATCCTTATGCGCTGGGCTTCTCGCTGGCCATTGCCTGCTATGTCGCAACTGAAGTGGCGGTCTTTGTCTGGTTACCTACTCTGTTACAGCAATATGAGGGTCAGTGGACCTTACTGGCCGCACATGCCATTACCGTATTCTTTATTTTGCGGACTATCGGCCGCTTTCTGGCGGAATGGTTACTGACCCGCTTTAGCTGGACCATTCTGCTGGCCTGGTTTAGCAGTGTTATCGCGCTGTGTTTTGTCCTTAGTATGTGGCATGGCGTAGCCTGGGCGCTGTGGTTGATGCCCTTATCCGGCCTGTTTATGTCGATGATGTACCCCACGCTAAACTCTAAAGGCATCAGCTGTTTCCCACGCAAACAACATGGCGCAGCGGCAGGCCTGATCCTGGCCTTTACCGCTCTGGCGGCCGCGCTGGGGCCACTACTGATGGGTATAGTCGGCGACTGGTTTGGCGATGTGCGCTACGGCTTTTATCTGGCAACCGGCTTTGCGCTGCTGCTGGCAGCGGCCATGTGGTGGAACCATCTGTTTAATCCGGCTGAGGCTCAATTACAGGCGATGTCCGACTAGGGCGTAATAACCGCTATTGTTGATTTTCTCTCGTGCTGTTGCCCCGCTTTACCCTGTCTCTTATACACAAAT
>NZ_LCWL01000061.1:0-19394 GCF_001441695.1 Alishewanella sp. WH16-1
GGCGGGCTTGTGGTTCGGTATTTGACCCCGAAAAAAGAAAAGGAAGGTAAAACTATCTACATTCAGCAGGAACGTATTTGGCAGCAGCAGTTGATGTACATGCCCAAGTTGTGCCTGTAGCTGCTGTAAATGTTGGAGTCATCAATAAAGGAACTGATATACTATTACCAGCGTTTACTGTAGCTGTTATAGCTCCGGCAGCGCAAGTAATAGCAGTTCTGCCAGATGTAACTTGATTTACGCCAGAACATTTATCAGTAACGTCAGCAGCAAAATTTTCAGCAACTGTTGTTTTTGCTGCGCTCGCAATTACTAAACCCTCAGCTACTCTCGCCCGAACAGTATAATCCTGATAAGCCGGCAAAGCCACGGCTGCCAAAATACCAATAATCGCCACTACGATCATTAATTCAATAAGGGTAAAACCCTGTTGTGTACGTTTCATAAATAACTTCTCCTAAGTTTAAGTAGCCGCACGGGCTAATATCTATTCTGGATGCTTTTTGGTAAACCGCAAGAAATATTTTAGCCCTTTTAACGGTTTTTGCTAATTAATTGCTGTAGCTTATTATTTATGCGGTTTTGCTGACGTTTAAGCTGCTGCCGGCCTAATACTAAAGAATTAGCCAAAAAGCTGAACTGCCATCTTAATTACTCAACACTATACTTATACTGACTAAACAACCGCTGCGCCGCCAGCCAAATATCACCCACAGCCCCATCGCCCACCGGCCGGCCATTAACGCTGAGTACCGGCGCAATTTCTTTACTGGAACTGGTAATCCAGATTTCATCGGCAGAGAGTACTTCGTCGTAACTAATCTCGCGCTCCACCACTTTTAAATCCGAATGCTGGCGCAGAATTTCCAGTAATAATAAGCGGGTAACACCCGGCAGCAGCTTATTACTCAGCGGCGGGGTAGCAATTTCGCCGTTTTTTACCACAAATACATTCACTGCCGCGCCTTCAGTCAGGTTGGCGTCGCGATCAAACAGCAGTATTTCCTGCGCTCCCTGCTCAACCCCTTGCTGATAGTGCAGCACATTGCCCAGTAACGAGGTGGATTTAATATGGCAGCGCTGCCAGCGCAGGTCGTTACCGGTAATAACCGAGTAAGTATGCACTTTGGCTTTATCTGGCACCGGTTCGGCGGCAATGGCGAAGGCATAGGCAAAGGTGGTGGGGCTGATACCGCTGGGAAAAGCATGATTGCGTTTAGTATCAGCACCGCGGCTAACCTGAATATAGACGGCCAGGTTATCACCCAGTGCCGGGCGATTGAGTTCGAGCAGTTTATCGCAAAGCTCGCGCCAGGCTGCTGCCGTCATCCCGTGTTGAATGCTCAGTGCCGCCAAACCCTCATGCAGGCGGCTTATATGCGGGCCAAAGCCAACAAAGCGGCCATGATAAGAGGGGATAACTTCGTAGATACCATCACCAAATAGAAAGCCACGGTCCATTGGTGAGATGCGGGCTTCGTTGGCCGGCAGAAACTGGCCGTTTAAAAATACTGTACTCATAAGGCTCTCGTGTCGGATGTTGGATCTGCTGTTAGTCAGGCGCCAGGCGCCACGTTGTCTGGCTCACCAATATAAGGTTGCACCAGCGCCTGTAATTGCTGAATTAACTGTTCGCCGGCCTGATAGGGCAGGCCATCTTCGGTTAAGGTGCTTTGCCGTGTTACGCCATCGATACAGCCATTAGCGGTTAAAAACTGTAGCAAAGGCAGTAAATTGGCGTTGGCCAGTAAATCGCGGCCCTGCAGCACACTTAGCATGGCAATAATACCCCAGGCTGCCCAGTTTGACACATCGGCTACCACTAATTCGTCGCATTCGGTAATGCTGGGGGTAATATTTAAGCCGGCCAGTGCCGCTTGCACATTGCCCATGCCAATTTCGTTACCGCCATCGCCAATAGCCAGCGTGGGGCAGGGCGCCTGATTCAGCAGCTCATCAAAGCTGGCGCAGCGCGCCGAGATATCTTCACCGCGCATATTCACATAAATACCGGCCGCACTCAGCCCCGGCCGTTCAATCGATAACACCAGTGCCGGCTTGAGTTGCTGCAGTAGTTGCCTGGCCTGCGCTACCCGCCCCTGCAGTTGATTTACTGGTAGCTCGGCACATTGATAATGCTGCGCTAATAACGAGAACAGCGGTTTGCCGCATACCAGATAAGGTTTTAAATTAAGTGCCAGGGCTGCCTGGTACAGCGCAATGGCACCCACCGGGCCGTCGGTTTCAAAGGTATCCAGCACCGGAAAGCCGGTGCCGATTAACAGGGTACTGCCGGCCGGCAGGTTAAACAGCCGCGCCGCGCGCAATATATAGCCGGGGCGTAGCTGTTGCTGTACCTGCTGCATACCTCGCAGGTTACGGGCGGTAAGCAGCAGCTCAATTTGCCTGCTGATGGCGATAAAATCTGCCACTTTACTGGCGGGTGCGGTAGGTTGGGATGGCGTCATAACGGTTCCTGCGTAGCGGCATGCTGCGGGTTGGCTGCTTTGGATGCAGGCGAAAAGCTGGCCCGATAGAGGGCGAGAGCATTATGCACCTGATAACTATCCAGCGGGCTAAATTGCACCAAGCTGCCGGGCGGCGTTTGTGCCAGTCGCCAGCAGTCCAGACTCAGCACAGTGCCTATTTTCGGATAGCCACCGAGGGTTTGACGATCATTGAGCAGCACTATCGGTTGGCCATCGGGTGGAATTTGTACTGCACCCAGACTAATACCCTCAGACAATAAAGCGCGACTACTACAACTAATAGCACTGCCACTGAGTTTATAGCCCATCCGATCACAATTGGTGCTGACCTGATACGGGTTAAGGTAAAAACGGGCGCGCTCAACGGCGCTAAATAAATGGTACTGATAGCCTTCCAGTAAGCGCAGGCTTAGCACTGTGCTGGCGCTGGCTTGCTGTTGCTCTGCCCCGGTAAGCGCTGCTACGCTGGCAAGTGGCGGCAGGCTAAATTGTTGTACTTGTGAACTCGGTGTGGTTAGCGTAGGCAGTGTGGCTTGCCCGGCCAGTGGGATCTGATCGCCAGCTGCCAGTTTGCTGCCATCCTGATGCAGGCCGCCTACGCCTTCCCGCATTACGGTGGCGCTGCTACCAAACTGCAACGCTACTGCAAAACCGCCGCTAACGGCCAGATAAGCGCGCAAGCCCTGCGTCATATAACCCAGCTCCAGTTCATCGCCGGCTTTTAAGCTAATGGCTTGCCAGCAGGCGACGGCTTTACCATTTAGCAGCAGTGGCAGCACGGCTCCGGTAACGGCGACGGTACAGCCGGCAGTCGCCTGCACGATTAAACCGCCAATGCTATGTTCAATAACAGTGCTGTGTAGTGGGTTACCGACTAAGGCATTAGCCCAGGCAAAACTATGGCCATCCAAGGGGCCGCCCTGGGTTAGGCCCAGGGCCGTCATGCCAAAGCGGCCGGCATCCTGTAACAGGCTTAAGGTGCCGGGGCTAATGATTTTCAGGCAGGCGCTGTGGTTTGGCTGAGTCATAAGGCGCCTCCGAGGAGCTGAAACTCCCGCTCACTAACCGGGATAAAGCGCACCTGATCGCCGACCGCGACCGGCATCGCCGGTTGTTGTTGCGGGTTAAACATCCGAATTGGACACAAGCCTAATAAATGCCAGCCACCCGGTGAGGCCGCCGGATACACCGCCGTTTGCCGATCGGCTATGGCGACGGCACCGGCCGGCACTTTGGCTCTTGGGCTGCTAAGGCGCGGCATAGCCAGTTCGGCCGGCAGTTCACCCAAGTAGGCAAAACCCGGCGCAAAACCAATGGCATACACCTGGTAGCTTTGGCGGCTGTGCAGTTGTATTACTTCATCGGGGGTGAGGTTTTTCGCTTTGGCGACGCTAAGCAAATCCGCGCCGCTTTGCGCACTGTACCAAACCGGCAGTTCGACAATTTTGCTGCTTTGCTGCGCCAGTTGGCCAGCAGCAGCGGCTTTCGCCTGTAACACCTGGTTTAGCAAGGGTAGCAAGCTAAGGTGGCTATGGGTTAGCGGATTAAATTGCACTAATACCGAGGCATAAGACGGCAGCAGTTCAGTGAGGTGCTGCCCCAACAGTGGCGTTAGCAGCGAACAGTAATACTGTACGGCAGCGGCCGTAGCCGGGCTGATTTGTTGCGGCTCCAGATACAGGATAAAAGCGTTTTCACCGGCCAGCTCCAGCCGTAGTTGTGGTTGTGTTATGGCCATTGGCGCAGTAACTCCCGGATTTCCGTCAGCTGGGTGATGGCTGGGATATTGTCGCCATGCACGCAGAGGGTGTCGGCAGTCAGTGGCAGCGCCTTACCGCTGTCGGTGGTAACAGTGCCCTGCTCCAGCAGTTGTCGTACCTGCGTCAGCACCTCGGCACCGTGCAGCACCGCGCCGGGTTGGCTGCGTGGTGTCAGTTTGCCGGCGTCGGTATAGCGGCGATCAGCAAAGGCTTCCAGTAATAAGCTTACCCCGGCTGCGGCCGCTTGTTGCTGATAATCGGCGGCATTGGCGGTGGCTAAAATCATCAGCTTCAGGGGTTTATGGTAACTGGCAACCGCTTGCAGTACCGCTTGCCAAACTTCAGCTTTGGCCATCATATCGTTATACAGGGCGCCGTGCGGTTTAATGTAGCTTAGTGTCAGGCCCTGGTTTTGCGCCATGCCATCCAGCGCTGCAACCTGATAGTGAATAAGATTAATGATTTCGCTGGCGGAGCATTGCATACTACGCCGGCCAAAACCCTGTAAGTCCGGGTAAGACGGATGGGCGCCGATAGTAACATGATGGTGTTTGGCCAGCTTAAGGGTGCGCGCCATCACATCAGGATCTCCACCGTGAAAACCGCAAGCAATATTGGCCAGGTCGATATGGGGCATGGCCTGCTCATCTAACCCCATAGTCCAGCTACCGAAGCTTTCACCGAGATCACAGTTGAGTAATAAGCGGGCGGGCATGGGGTTCTCCTTACTGGCGTTTGAGTGCTAAACCCAAAGCAGGCTTCAGGGCAGCAACACAGATTGCTGCTAGTTTGCGCGACTGGCCCCGCCTTGTCCAGAGGTTGGTAGCGCTGTTCTAATAAAAAATTCTTTATGCATTTTATAGCGGAATAAAGTATTCCATGAACTTTGCCTTTGTTGAAAATATCTGAACAGTAAGTAACAAGTTGTGCTTTAATAGGTAGACGCTACGGCAGGAGCTTAGAGGCGGTATGAGCAATGCGCGGTTTGATAGCAGAATAAAAGATTTAAAGCAGGCGTTACTGCCGTTAATGCAACTGGTATGTAAAATTACTGGGCTGGAAACCGCTTTCGTCACCTATATTGACCCTATTTTGGCGCGCCAACAAGTGGCCGTAGTAGTGGGTAATGGTGAAATTGGTGTTGTCGAGGGCAGTGAAATCGACTGGCAAGACTCGATGTGCCGGCTGCTGTTTAATGACGAGCACTGGCAAGACAACGAGATTAAACAGCACTATCCGCTAAGCGCTGGTGCGGCCCTGGGCATGAATACCTTTTTTGCCGTGCCGGTGCAGCATCAGGAGAAAATCATTGGTACTGTGTGTGGTGCCAGTACTCGCGATCAGCATTTAACTTCGGCCCAACACGAACAACTGCAGCTGATTGCCGAAGCCGTATCCTGGACCTTGGCACAATGGCAGCGTTTAGTTAAATTGCAGCAGCGGCTCCAGTTTACCCGCCAGCGTTTACAACTTGCCTATCAGGACCGTGATTCGTTAAAAGCCCTGGCCGAACGTGACCCCTTAACCGGCTTATTAAACCGGCGTGGTTTTGCTGATTTCTGGCAGCGCTGCACCGAAGTCGACACCGATCAAAAGCAGATAGCGGTGATTGCGCTGGACTTTGATAACTTTAAACAGCTGAATGATAACTTTGGTCATCAGGCGGGCGATGAAGCTTTGCAGGCGTTGGGGGCAATTTTACAGCAACATACCCGCGATTATGATTTTGCCGCGCGTTTAGGTGGTGATGAATTTATGCTGGTATTACCCGGCTGCCAGCGTCAGGAAGCGCAAGACGTTGCCAACCGCATTCAGCAAAGTTATCAGGCCAGCCCTTTTGGTGACAAACACGGTATCAGTATTGGTATCGCTGTTACTGGGCAGGGCGCGCATGATGACTTGCTGTTACTGGCCGACAAGGCGCTGTATCAGGCTAAAAACAGCGGTCGCGGTCACATCGTCTGCAGAACGCTGCGCGCCTGATTTATCCACACGTCTCTGACTTATCCACACGTCTCCGGTACCGGTCTGACCAGTTCGGGCTGCTAAAGTACAGCCAGTTTACTATTGTTTAAGTCGGTTACCAACATATGCCCTGGTGCGTGGCTAATACAAAAATCCAGTTTGGCATTTGCAATCGCTACCTGCGGTGTGACACCACAGGCCCAGAATACCGGCACTTCACCGGGTTTAATCGTGACCGCATCGCCATAATCAGGCTGATTGATATCCCGAATACCGATAGCCGCCGGATCGCCAAAATGCACCGGCGCGCCATGTACTTGCGGGAAGCGCGAGCAAATCTGAATAGCGCGGATCGCATCGGCTGGTTTCATTGGTCGCATACTGACCACCATACTGCCGCTAAACACCCCGGCACTCTGACAGGCCAGGTTAGTGCGATACATCGGTACATTGACCCGCTCGGTTATATTGCGAATTTCCAGGCCATCAGCCAGTAATGCTTCTTCAAATGAAAAAGAACAGCCGATTAAAAAGGTCACCAGATCATCGCGCCAGACGGTAGTCAGATCAGTCACTTCATCCACCAGTTCGCCATGGCGAAAAATGCGGTAACGCGGTAAGTCGGTGCGAATATCTAAATCTTGTGCCAGTGCCGGCAGCGCAACAGCACCGGGACGAGCCGCCATACCCAGCAGCGGGCAGGGCTTGGGGTTAAAGTGACAAAACTGCAGGAAGTCGGCGGCATAGGCGGCAGGGATAATCGCCATATTGGCCTGCACAAAACCCGGCGCCAGGCCCGAGGTATTGCTGGCAAATTCACCGCTGCGACACAGCTGGCGGATTTGATAGGGCGACAGAGCAGTAAGATCTTGCATAGCATACCTCTTGGTTCGTCATGATCTGCCACATTTTTATCCACAACACTCCGGTTCAGTGTTAGCTTTGTACCGGAGTGCTGTGGATAAACTGGTCAGACCGGTACCGGAGACGTGTGGATAAGTTAGGCGTGGCCGTAAATTTCTTTGTTGGCGAGCCAGCGTTTAATCAGTTGCAGGCTGGCGGGCCGGTGTTGTTGCCACATTATCGCTGCGAGTTGCCGAGCTTGTGGCAGTAACTCGCTATCGCGGGTTAGGTCAGCAATTTTAAACTGCATTAAACCGGTTTGCCGGGTGCCGAGCAGCTCGCCGGGACCGCGAATTTCCAAATCGCGCTGTGCAATAACAAAGCCGTCGTTACTTTCGCGCAGCACTGACAAGCGTGCCTGTGCTGTGCGCGACAGCGGTGCATGGTATAACAGCACACAATGCGACACGGCGCTACCCCTGCCAACCCGGCCGCGCAGCTGATGCAGCTGCGCCAGGCCCAGCCGCTCAGGGTTTTCGATAATCATCAGGCTGGCGTTGGGTACATCGACACCCACCTCAATCACGGTAGTGGCGACCAATAAATCCAGTTCACCACTGCTAAAGCTTTGCATAATGTGCTGTTTTTCTGCGCTTTTTAAGCGGCCATGCACCAGACCAATTTTTAGTTCCGGCAGCGCTTGCTGTAGCAGGGTGGCTGTATCCTCCGCCGCCTGACATTGTAGCGCTTCCGACTCTTCAATTAAGGTACAAACCCAATATGCTTGCCGTTGTTGTTCGGTAACCACCTGTTTTACCCGCGCAATCACCTCGTCGCGGCGGCTATCCGGAATGGCGACGGTAGTCACCGGCGTACGGCCCGGTGGCAATTCATCAATCACCGAGGTGTCCAGATCCGCATAGGCCGTCATCGCCAGAGTGCGCGGAATAGGCGTTGCCGTCATTACCAGCTGATGCGGATAATGGCCGGCAATGCCGCCTTTTTCACGCAGTGCCAGCCGCTGATGCACGCCAAAGCGGTGCTGTTCATCGATAATGACCAGCGCCAGTTGTTTAAATTCAACCTGTTGCTGAAACAGCGCATGGGTCCCCACCACCATTTGAGCGTTGCCATCGCCGATCGCGGCCAGACTCTGTTCGCGCGCCTTACCTTTGCTTTTACCGCCCAACCAGGCTAACTGAATACCCAGCGGTGCAAACCAGCGCTGAAAATTGAGTGCATGCTGTTCGGCCAGCAGCTCGGTGGGTGCCATTAACGCCACCTGATAGCCATTGCCGATAGCGGTTAACGCCGCCAGCGCCGCAACCAGCGTTTTACCCGAACCGACATCGCCCTGCACTAAGCGCAGCATTGGCAGCCGTTTGGCCAGATCAGCTTGAATTTCTGCCACCACCCGCTGTTGGGCGCCGGTGGGCTGAAACGGCAGTTGGTTTAAAAAGTCGTTGAGTAGTTTTGCCGGCGCAGGCAATGCCACTGCCTGCTGTTGCTGACCCTGACTACGCAGCTGATACATACTCAGCTGCTGCGCAATCAGCTCTTCTAAAATCAGCCGTTGCTGCGCCGGGTGCTTGCCTGCTTCTAACAGCGTAAGCTGCGCATCCGGCGGTGGGCGGTGAATATAATGCAGTGCCTCGGCCAGCGACCAGGGCTGGCGCATCAGCTCCGCCGGTAAATATTCGGTTGGCGCATATTGCTTCAGGTAAGTCAGGGCGGCATCGGTGAGATTGCGCCAGGTGGCTTGTTTTAAGCCTTCGGTGGTCGGGTAAATTGGCGTCAGGGTTTCGGCGACTTGCAGCTCTAATGCCTCATCCTGTAATACTTTGTATTCCGGATGCAGCATCTCGAGGCCACGCGGGCCGCGTTTTACCTCGCCAAAACAACGCAACCGGCTGCCTTTTACCACGGCATTTTTTTGTGCCGCCGAAAAATGAAAAAACCGCAGCGTAATGCTGCCGCTGCCATCCTTGACGGTAACCAGCCAGCTGCGTCTTTTGCCAAAATGCACCTCGCTGCTTTGTACTTCACCTTGCACTGTGGCGTGCAACAGCGGCATCAAGTCGGCAATAGGGTACAGGCGGGTGCGATCTTCGTAGCGCAGCGGCAGGTGAAATAAGATGTCCTGAATGCTAAAAATCGCCAGTTTCGCCAGGCGTTCAGCAACCTTGCTGCCAACGCCCTTAATGGCTGAAATAGCGATATTATCAAGACGGGTCTGGCTCAAAACCGGGCCTAAGTAGGTAGAGGCTAGTAGGTAGACGGCACTTCCATCACGCCGTCGATTTCAATTTGTGCACCGCGTGGCAAAGCGCTAACTTGTACCGCAGCCCGCGCCGGATAAGGCTCCTGGTAGTACTGGCTCATAATCTGATTCACCGTGGCGAACTGGCTTAGGTCAGTTAAAAAGATATTTACCTTTACCATATTATTCAGAGTGCCGCCGGCCGCTTCACACACCGCGCTTAAGTTTTTAAACACCTGATGGGTTTGCTCGGCAAAATCTTCTGACACCATTTGCATAGTAGCCGGAACCAAAGGGATCTGGCCGGATAAATACACAGTAGTGCCTATTTTTACCGCCTGGCTGTAGGTACCAATGGCTGCTGGCGCGGCATCAGTACGGATAATCACTTTTGACATGAACGCTTATTTCCTTCTGTAAACTTTTTGCACATCGGGCATAACGCGGATTTTGCGCATCACATTAGCCAGATGTACCCGATCTTTCACCGAGAGGGTGATTTTTATCACATATTCGCCGGTATCGCGATCTTCAGTCGATAAATCCTGAATATTAGAGTCCTGAGTGGCGATCATCGTGGTCAGTTTTGCCAGCACGCCTTGTGTATTCAGAATAAACACCCGGATATCACACAGGAACTGCTTCTCCGTCGTATTATCCCAACGTACCGGGAAGAACCTTGCCGGTTCACGTTCCCAGCCTTTGATATTACGACACTCAGCGCGGTGCACGTTAAGACCTTTGCCCGGTGTGGCGTTGGCGACGATAGGATCGCCGGGTATCGGCCGGCAACACTTGGCAAAGGTGACCAACATACCTTCGGAGCCGACGATAAAGGTATTGCCTTTTGGAATCGCCGGTGCCTTGCTTTGGGGTTCGTTGCTGTCAAACTCACCCAGTAAGCGGCGGGCAATCGCAATTGGTAATTGATTACCCAGGCCAATTTCACTGTACAGTGCATCAAGTGTAGGTTGTTGTAGGTTGGCCAGTACCTGCTCAATCCGCTCCTGGCTGATTTCTTCCAGTTTTACTGTACCTAAGGCCGAGGTCAGCAAGCGCTTACCCAAGCTAACAGCTTCGTTTTGCTGTTGTTTTTTCAGGTAGTTCCGGATACCCAGAATAGCGCGGCTGGTGACCACATAGTTTAACCAGTTGGCATTCGGCTTACCGCCGGGGCTGGTAATAATCTCCACCGTTTGCCCGGTTTCCAGTGGTTTGCTTAGCGAGTAAGGCCGGCGGTCGACCTTAGCGCCAACACATTTATTACCGATATCGGTATGCACCGCATAAGCAAAATCGACTGCGGTGGCGCCAATGGGCAGCTCGACAATGCGGCCTTTCGGCGTGAAGACATAGAGTTCGTCCGGATACAGCTCGGATTTCACATTTTCGACAAATTCCTGGCTGTTACCGGCGCTTTGCTGTAATTCCAGCAGGCTTTGCATCCAGCGCTGGGCGCGGATTTGGGCGGTAGACTCACGCACTTCGCCGTTAACCTTGTACATCCAGTGCGCGGCTATGCCTTTGTCGGCCATTTCGTCCATTTCGCGGGTGCGCATCTGGATTTCTACTGGTATACCATGCGGGCCAATCAACGAAGTATGTAGCGACTGATAGCCGTTTTGCTTTGGAATAGCGATATAGTCTTTAAAGCGGCTTTCAATGGGTTTAAACAGGTTGTGCATTACCCCCAGGGTGCGGTAGCAGTTATCGATACTGTCGACCACGACCCGAAACGCATAGATATCCATTACATCATTGAACATCAGCTCTTTGTTTTTCATTTTGCGGTAGATGCTGTACAGATGTTTTTCGCGGCCACTGACCTCAGCCGGAATACCCGTTTGTTGAATGCGGTTGCGGATATCCTGCTGCACTTTTTCCAGCAGTTCACGGCGGTTACCGCGCGCCTGTTTAACCGCTGAGCTAAGGGCACGGTAACGCATTGGGTATAGCGCCTGAAAACCCCAGTCTTCCAGCTCATTTTTGATATTATGAATACCCAGGCGGTTGGCGATCGGCGCGTATAGTTCTAAGGTTTCTTTGGCAATACGGCGGCGTTTTTCTGGTTTTAACGCCCCTAAGGTGCGCATATTGTGGGTGCGATCGGCCAGTTTAATCAGAATAACCCGGATATCCTGGGTCATCGCCATAAACATTTTTTGCAGGTTGGTAGTTTCAAACTCTTTGATATCTTTAAATTTTACTTTATCGAGTTTGCTAACACCCTGCACCAGTTCTGCCACGGTCGCGCCAAACAAGCGGGTAAGATCTTCTTTGGTAACCGGGGTGTCTTCAATCACATCATGTAGCAGGGCAGCCATCAGTGTTTCGTGGTCGAGTTTCATCTCGGCCAGAATACTGGTGACCGCTACCGGGTGGGTAATGTAGGGCTCACCGCTAGAGCGAAACTGCGGTGCATGTGCATCTCTGGCAACCACATAGGCCTGTTGTACCAGATTAACCTGCTCCGGGGGCAGATACGCACTTATCTGATTTTTCAGACCTTCAAACAGATACACGGGATCTCCAAACGAACACAGCACAAAAAAAGGTTGCGGGTGTCAATCCTGATTACGGCTTTTTACTGAATAGATTAACACAGCGACTATGCTGCTTAAGCTTAGAATATACGTGTAAATTTGGCGAATGCCAACGGCAGAAAGGCCGTTGGCAGTAGTTTGGCAGGCTTTTTTTACTGATCTGAGCCGATAATGGCAGCAACGGCAGCCATTTCAGAGGCTTCTTGCTGTAACTGATCGCGGCGCTCCTGTTGGTCCAGGATGCTCTGAGTAATAAAGCCTTTTTCAATTTCGCGCAGTGCAACCACAGTAGGTTTGTCGTTTTCACGGTCAACCATGGGTTCTTTGCCTTCCACTGACAGCTGACGAGCACGGCGTGCTGCAACCAGAATTAAGTCAAAACGGTTACCAATTTTATCTACAGCATCTTCAACGGTTACGCGAGCCATTCAGCACTCCGGAATAATTCAGTGTTAATACAGGTATTACAAGACCGCATAGTGTACGCTATTTTGCTGCTTTCGCCAACAGTTGTTCCAGCAAAGCCTGCTGCCGGTGAGCCTGGCTACTAAAGCGGTTACGCTGCGCCAGTACGATGCGCTCCAGCTCATTGTAAGCTTGCTCTAACTGGTCATTAATAATCAGATAGTCATATTCGAAGGCATGCGACATTTCGCTTTGGGCCTGCGCCATGCGTTTAGCGATGACTTCGGCGCTATCGGTAGCGCGATGGGTCAGCCGCTGCTGCAGCGCGTCGAGACTGGGCGGCAGAATAAAGATACCAATAGTACCGGCCACCTTGGCGCGGATTTGTTGTGCGCCCTGCCAGTCAATATCAAGAAACACATCGATACCTTGACTCAGTAGCTCGCGAATAGCCTGTGCCGAGGTGCCATAGTAGTTACCGAATACCTCGGCACTTTCTAAAAATTCGCCGTTGGCGATACGCTGCTGAAAATCGGGAATAGTGGTGAAGTGATAATGCACGCCATCCTGCTCGCCTGCTCGTGGCGCACGGGTGGTATGCGACACACTTAAGCGCATATCGCTGTAACGCTTTAGCAGCGCTTGGATCAGCGTCGATTTGCCGGCGCCACTGGGCGCCGAAATAATAAACAGGTTGCCGCTTAATTGCTGCATGCTGTGATCGATCACGGGGAATACCTTGCTTAGCTATACTGGCGCTAAGTTTACTGCCTGCACCAGGCAGGCGCAAACTTAAACACCAGCGTGGCTTAACTTGCGCTGTGCTTACTGGCTTCGAGCTTAGCTTTACGTAACGACAGCCAGATCGAGCCGCCAATAAAACAGGCTACAACGGGTAACGAGATGTAGACCGGAATATGGAATATATCCAGCAACAGCATCTTACAACCGACAAAAATCAGCACCAGCGCCAGGCCATAGTTGAGCAAACTAAAGCGATCGGCAAAGTCGGCCAGCAGGAAGTACATTGCCCGTAAGCCCAGAATGGCGAAGATATTCGAGGTTAACACAATAAAGGGGTCGGTACTGATGGCGAAGATCGCCGGTATCGAGTCGACCGCAAAGATCAGATCGGTAATTTCCACCAAAATCAGCACCAGTAGCAGTGGCGTGCCGTAACGCACCAGTTTGCCGGTTTTTTTATGTGGTTTTATTACGGTAAATTTTTCGCCGTCCAGCTCGTCAGTTAAGCGCAAGTGTTTGCGCAGCCAAAGCAGAGCGGCATTTTTTGACAGATCCGGCGAGGCTTCAGCGAATAACCACATTTTGATACCGCTAAACACCAGAAAGGCCCCGAAAACGTAAAGTATCCAGTCAAAACGCTGGATCAGCCAGACACCGGCAAAGATCATAATGGTGCGCATAATAATGGCACCCAGCACGCCGTAGATGAGCACCCGCTTTTGTAATTCGGCCGGCACCGCAAAATAGCTGAAAATCATTAACCAGACGAAGACATTATCTACCGCCAGCGATTTTTCAATCAGATAGCCGGTAACAAACTCCAGCGTTTTCGCGTTAGCCAGTGCCCGACCTTGTTCTGCATCCAGATAAAACCACAGGCCGGTAGCAAAGGCCATCGACACCGTCACCCAGATCACCGACCAGGTAGCAGCTTCACGTAAACTGACTTTATGCGCCTTGCCGCCGCCGACCAGAAACAGATCAATCGCGAGCATAATCAGCACGATACCAAAAAAAACCAACCAAAGTGTGGGGCTTGCAATAGAGACCATATGGCTACCATTAATCTTGATTATGATTGCAGCAGGTAGTTTAGACGCAAAGACCTGTTGCCGTTAGGCAAAGGTCTTGCTTATTCAGATAGGGTCTGAACCTGGCAGCCGGGCAAAATGCCGTGATTACGACTAACCAGCGAGAAGCTACTCCCCTTTGAGTACAGTTAGTGTAGGGGAGAACCGGGCGGCCAACAAGGGCCGGTTGAAAAGATTTATTTACTGCGGGCTTTGGCTTTAATTGACAAGGTAAGGGTAAAACTCGCCATCACGTCGTCACCATTTTTTTCCGGGCAAGTCACGATTACCGACACCGGGCGATTAACCCGCTCGCCGGTCGCGATAGACTCATCCAGCATCTGGTCAATCACATCGCCATCATGGCTAATAAAATGCACCCGACCTTCCGGACGTTTTAAAAATTTACCTTCCACATCTTTAAAGGCAAAGTTAGCATTTACACCCCGTGCCTTGGCTTTGGTAAATACTAAAAATGCCCCGGCTAAGTCAGCACCAATAGCTAAGGCACCAAAATAGATACTGCCCAGATGGTTTTTGGTGCGCCATTTATGCGGCATTGTTACTTCAACGGTTTTTTCATCCATGCGGATAATTTTGGGCGAGCAAAAGCCAATTAACGGAATATAGCGCCAGGCAAACAGCTTTAAAAACCAATTCGCTTTACGTAACGATACCGCCATAACCACTCCAGTTTTCCGAAAATGCTGCTAGTAAAGCGCTAGCTTAGCACTGGTCAGACCAAGAGGCTAGTGTTGGTTTTAGAGTTGTCTGCGCTACTGTTTTTCAGAAATAGCCCGCTATAGCTCAAGCTAACCTGATCATTTGCTAAAGTATGTCGCTATAACCGGATCAACGGGATTTCGGCTGACTGCGCTTTTAAGTGGGTTGTTCTCGCAACTATGTTGTCACGCAATACCAGAAAGTACTGAATGTCATCAGCGGTAATGCTGGGCAGTTGTTTCAGCTGATTAATATGTAAGTCAGAGGAAAGCTGCTTGAGCACTTTATCAGCTAAGCTAACTAACAGTCTCGACAATAGCTTTTTATCGATGTTACACGTTTCTGCAAAGTCTGCCAGCTGATAGGCGTGTATGGTGTCAGGTTCAAATTCATCGCCCATCGCCATTGCCAGTACATGCTTGAATTGTGGGAACATCGAGACGTTAACTAAATCATAAGCTGGGGTAAAGCGGGCGGTGCTGTCATCGAAATACAGCGACACGTTTTTGCCGTGACTGTCGTAATTGCCGATCATCAAATTGAACAATTGCCAGTGGAGCAGCCATTGTATGCTCTCGACCGGCGAAGACATTTTTCGACAAAACCCAAACAATTTTTCTAAACTTGCGCCATCACGAATATGCTTCACGTCCCGGCCATCGCCAAGGTTACGCTCATATTTATGGTCTCTGGATAAGTTGAGCGCCTGGCAGCCGTCTATCACGTGGCGTCGCAACACTTTGCTATCGTCGCTCACATATTTGCGATCAAAGCGCTTAACGATCAGTGCGGGATGAGGCCCAAAGCGCCTGAATGCCACCTCAGCTGTCGGTAAACCAATAGCAGTTGAAAGCGTCATGCAGAAGAATTCGTTTAATACGAGGTTTGGGCAGTTTTTCTTTTCAAATTCCGGATATGGGTAGAGCACAGGGAGCCGTCGCCAAAACCAAAGTTTCCGGCATTATCGATAAAGACATTTAATTTGTCCTGCACACCTGCCACGCTAAGCCGGGGCTTGTCGTCCCATGTTAGCAAACCAAACTCTTCTTTAATGTTGAGTCTTTCAATTAACTCTGCTTCTTCAATCTGCCTGAAGATGGGTTGCGTTCTATCTATCTGCTCTGCTTGCACAGGCCTAAATACGATGGCACCTGCTAAATCATTACCAATAGCACGTACTTGCGAATAGACATTTTTCTCCGAAACACCTAAGTTTTCAGCCAGCAGCTTTCGCGCTTCACCTTCCGGTAGGGCGTTATCAAGATAGTTGTAGGCAACTTCCGGTGCATGCTGATTGTTAAGTGGTAAATGCGGTGAAATGGCAAATCCCTGTTGTTGCCACTGCGGTGTATAGCTAAGTTTTAATAAATTGGTTGTGCTATCCAACGCCAAGGTACCGATAACATCATCACCATAAGTTACATGCAGTTGGTACGCATCGATTTTCGCCATCATCAAATCCACTTCCTCTCAGCTGAGGAGGAACTCGCTGCTGTCGTCAACTCTTTCGATGTTAGCTTAATTCCCAAGCCGTTTAACACAGAGAAAACTGCGGCTAAAGTGCAATTGGCGTTGCCGTTTTCAATACGTGATAAGGTGTTAATGCCAATGCCGCACAGCGCTGCACAGTCTGCCAATTTAATGCCAAGCTCTGTGCGTTTCGCTTTAATCAGTTGCCCTAATATTTCGGCATTTTCGATAAATACTGAGTTAGGCATGTTTGAAGCTGTTACTTTCTTTGCCATAACAGGAGTCGCTTTTTAATATATTAATCACCACATCCGGTGATTATAGTTGAGCTTTGGGAGATTTCAATTATTATCACCGATAACGGTGAATATATTGAGGCAGAAACAGGTTTTATTGATAAATAGCCGATATTGGTGATTAATTGTAGGGCTGACTTAGATATATAAAAGGTATTGTTTCGATTATTTGCCTCTACATTCCGCAGTCAATGACCAACCTCAATGACGATTTCTGAGGTGATTAGCTGTGTTATTCGCCTGACTTGGTGAGCAGATTGTGTGATGTATTCACTTCAATAAGCAGGAGCATGGCTTATTTTGAGCTGGCAAAAGATATACCAAACCCAACTGAGCAAAGAGCAAGTAAAAGTACAAAACTGGCTGCTGAATGGCGACTTCAGCGACAGCATTAGCCATAACCAATACGGCAAGGTGGCTAAAGTCAGCCCGGCAACCGCCAGCCGGTATTTGGCGCAGGTGCTAGAAATGGGGTACCGGGTTTACTTGCTGCGCGTCGTGTTATCTATATTTGCATATCAAAGCTGCTTTATGATGTGTAATAAATAATCGTTCTTGTGTTCTCTTGGTTAGGTTGATATGTTTATGCATATAATTATATCTCAGTGATATATTAAGGCGTATCGAAATGAGCTATGTAACAGAGCAGATACTACAAAGCCTTCGAGAAGCGCGAATAAGTAAGGGTTTTAGCCAAAGAGAGTTGAGCGCGCGGTCGGGTGTGCCGCAAAGTCATATTTCGAAGATCGAGTCTGGTGGCGTTGATTTAAGAATGTCCAGTTTGATAGCGATTGCCCGCGTACTCGATTTAGAGTTATTTGTCGCACCTAAAAAATCTGTTCCTGCCATTAAGTCGATCATTCGAAGTAGCAAAGGTACTGATAATAACGGCCTTGGTGATGAAACTGAGCCAATGTCGCCCGCATATCAGTTAGATGGAGATGACGATGACTAATAATGTCTCTACGCTCAACGTTTTGCTTTATGGTGAGCCCATTGCAACGATCACTAACGTGGGCAATGACAGAACACTTTTCGCTTTTACAGATTCGTACATTAATAACAAATCGCGGCCTGTGTTGGGGCTGGGGTTTAAAGATTCCCTGGGTGGCTTGCTGACCAACTTCAAACCCACCCAAACCAAGTTAACGCCTTTTTTCTCCAACCTTTTGCCAGAAGAAACCATGCGTAAATACCTGGCAGAACGTGCCGGTGTGAACCCAGCGCGGGAGTTTTTTCTATTGTGGGTGCTAGGGCAGGATTTAGCTGGTGCGGTCACGGTTGAACCCGCCAATGGTGAAGCGCTGCCGCCAGTTATACATCAAGGTATTAAAAATAAAGATAAAATTGAAGCGCCAATGCGTTTTTCATTGGCGGGTGTGCAGTTGAAGTTTTCAGCCGTGCAACAGGCAAACGGCGGTTTAACGATCCCTGTTACGGGTAAAGGTGGCTCTTGGATAGTGAAATTGCCGTCGTCTCGATTTGAAGCTGTGCCTGAAAACGAATATTCGATGATGGAATTGGCCCGAATGTTGGGAATGGATGTACCAGAGACGCAGTTACTTGCCATTGACCAGATTGCCAATATTCCAGAAGGTATTGGTAAATTCGGCAATTTTTTTAAAAATGCACAGGCTTTTGCGATAAAACGCTTTGACCGTGTTGATGGTAAAGCGATACATATTGAAGACTTTGCGCAAGTGTTTGGCGTTTATCCGCAAGATAAATACAAAAACGCCAGTATGCGGAATATTGCTCAGGTTATCGGCATCGAAGGGCAAGACGAGGACATCGCAGAATTTACGCGTAGGTTGGTGTTCAATACGTTAATTGGCAATGCAGATATGCATTTGAAAAATTGGTCTGTGATTTATAAAGACAAGCGTACCGCATCGATTGCGCCTGCTTATGACTTTGTCTCAACCATCCCTTATATCCCTGACGATAGCGCGTCTCTGAAGGTTAGCCGTAGCAAAAAGTTCAGTGATTTTACATTGGATGAATTATCACACCTGGCGGCGAAAGCCATGTTGCCAGAAAAATTAGTATTGGATACTGCCAAGCAAACCGTGGCAGGCTTTCATGAGATATGGGCAAAAGAAAAAGCGCATTTACCGCTTAGCAAATCGATGATTGCTGCAATCGAGACGCACTTAAGCAGCATACCGCTTAGCTAATAAGCCGCAAGCGGGATGATTGTCGCGGAGTAAGTCTTATTATTCACCTCACGATGTGAGTAGATTGTGCAATGTATTCACTTCAATCAGCAGGAGCCTTACCTATGTAGATCTGGCAACAACCAGACTGGCCTTGCCGTTAGCAAAAGGCATCACAAGTCTTTCGTTATGATATTGTCGTATTTTTGCTAATTAATCTCAAAACGCATGCCGCTTAACTTCATCTAAATTCGCCACCATAATCTGCTGCGCCTCCGGGCGCGCTTCTATTTTGGCCAAGTCCAGGTTTAGCGCCTGCACGGCATAAGGCACTAATGCTGAACGCACGGAGAACACACGCTTGCCATGTTGCATATTGTAATCTTCGGCAATAATGGCTTTTTGATAGTCAGTTAGGCGGGAATCCGGCACCAGTACGATATCAATGGTAGTATTCCAGCGTTCATCCTGCTCTTTGGTCATCTCGGCATCGCCTTCAATGCCATTGATGCCGCGAAAGCGGCTTAACACAAAATCACGAAAATCGCGGTTCTTCTCGCAGTACGCGCGCACATGCCAGCGTAGTGGTGTGCATACCAGCGTATGCGGCGCAATAATGCGGCTTTCTTCATCCGGGCTGGTCAGCGATACATAACCCATATCAATCTTT
>NZ_LCWL01000113.1:0-5248 GCF_001441695.1 Alishewanella sp. WH16-1
TGCCCGGCGCACGTAAAAAAACGGCTGCCAGTGGCAGCCGTTTTTGTTTGCTTCATCACTAAATCAACCTTCGTTATAGGTTTCCAGATGTGAGGCCATCGACATGACTGAAGCCACTTTGGCATCATCGCTGCGCATCTGATCCAGGCGATTTAAATAATGCTGGTCAATATCATTGGTCACATAATGACCATCAAATACCGAGGTCTCAAAGCGTTTGATTTCTGAATTCTCACTGCGCACCGCAGCAATCAGATCCGGTAACGATTGGAAAATCAGGCCATCAGCACCGATGATCTGACAAATACTGTCGACATCATGGCCATGTGCGATCAGCTCGTTGGCGGATGGCATATCGATACCATAGACGTTGGGGAAACGGATTTCTGGCGCTGCAGAGGCGAAGTATACTTTTTTCGCACCGGCTTCCCGCGCCATTTCGATGATCTGGCCAGAGGTAGTACCGCGGACGATAGAGTCGTCCACCAGTAACACATTCTTACCTTTAAACTCCTGCCAAATCGCATTCAGTTTACGCTTCACCGATTTCTTGCGCTGTGTTTGCCCCGGCATAATAAAGGTGCGGCCGATATAGCGGTTTTTCACAAAACCCTGGCGGTAAGGTAAACCAAGCACACTGGCAATTTCCAGAGCGGCATCATTACTGGTTTCCGGGATCGGAATGACTACATCGATATCCAGATGCGACCACTCGCGTTTAATTTTCTCACCCAGATATTTCCCCATCGCCACGCGCGAAGCATAAACCGAAATATTATCCATGGTCGAATCCGGCCGGGCGAAATACACATATTCAAAAATACAGGGGGTATAGCTTGGATTCTCGGAACATTGTTGGCTATGTAACTCGCCCTGTTCAGTGATATAAACCGCTTCGCCAGGGGATATATCGCGCAGTACGGTAAAACCGTCCGCATCCAGTGCAACGCTCTCTGACGCCACCATATACTCGGTACCAGCGGCAGTCTCGCGTTTTCCCATTACCAAAGGCCGAATGCCATTAGGATCGCGAAAGGCAATTAAACCATGGCCAATCACCAGCGCAACCGCAGCATAGCCACCACGAACCTTGCGATGCACACTGGCAATAGCTTTAAAAATCTGTTCAGGATCCAGCTGCATACTGCTTTGAATTGCCAGCTCATGCGCCAGCACATTCAATAATACCTCGGAGTCGGAAGTGGTATTTACATGGCGACGCGCCAGTCGGAAAATTTCATCTTTCAGTTCATGCGCATTGGTCAGGTTACCATTGTGCGCCAGCGCAATACCAAAGGGGCTGTTGACATAAAACGGCTGAGCTTCGGCAGTACTGGACGAGCCCGCCGTTGGGTAACGGACATGACCGATGCCAATATTGCCGGCCAGCCGCTGCATATGCCGGGTTTCGAACACATCCTTAACCAGGCCATTCGCCTTGCGTAAGCGCAAGGTATTATTATCCACCGTAACAATACCGGCTGCATCCTGACCTCGATGTTGTAACACTGTCAGGCCGTCATATAACGCCTGATTGACCGGATACTTACCTACGATACCAACAATACCACACATTGATTTGTCCTCGCCGGCTAGGGCTTTTGCATAAAACTGGAATGGTTTTGCAAATACTCAAAAAACCATTCAATGATAAAACTGAATTCCGGAATAAGCGTTGACTGCCGCCACCAATCACTGCTGGCAGCAGGCGTAAAGGCGTCGGCAAAAAATAAGATTGCACTGACCACCAGCACACCACGCAGAGCACCAAAGACCAAACCCAATAACCGGTCTGTGCCCGACAATCCGGTTGATTGCACCAGTTTACTCACCACGTAATTAATCAAGGCCCCCAGGATCAGGGCACTAATAAACAAAATCGCAATGGCAGAAGCATTACGGATAGTGGGTTCAGAAATATTGGTAAAAAAGCTGGCAAGGTGTGGATAGTAGGAGCTGGCAATAAAAAAAGCGGCGATCCAGACGGTCAACGAAATGGCTTCTTTAACGAAACCCCGGACCAGACTTATCACAGCCGACAGGGCAATGACCGCCACAATGGTGAAATCAATCCAACTCATTTGCTACCAAAGGATGCTTAATGACGGCGCGCATTTTAGCAAGGGCGCCGAGCAATAGCTAATTATTTTCGGTAGGTTGGTAATTGCTAATCACCAAGCGCTCCACTCCGGTCAGTTGGCGCAACTTGGGTAAGCCCTGTTCCAGCTTCTCACGGCGAATTTCTGGCCCGACAAAGACACTGGTTAACGCCTGGCCGTTGCTGTTGGTAATATTACGGGTAAAGGTCGCAAAGCCTTCCTGCCGCAACTTCGTGACCAACGCATTAGCATTTTGACTGTTGCTAAAACTCCCTACCCGCACTACCCAAGCAGCCTGACCAAGTTCTGGCGTGCTGGCTACCGGTGCCGGCGATACGGCAGGCGCAGCGGTATTGATTGGCGTTTCAGCTCCCACTGTGACGCTGGCAAACTGCTGCGAAGGCAGTTCTGACGCTGCGGTGGTGGGTTGCTGATCTAATGGCTGTTCATCCACCTCTGCAGGAGTTGCACTCGCTTCGGCTTGTTGTAAATTTGCTTCGTCAAAAGGTGTAACCTCTTGCACGCCCTGAAATTCTGGTCGCTCAGGTATCACCCTAAAATCGTCTTTCACCACTTGCTTCTGGCCATCCAGCAGGTCTGGTAAAAAAATAATCGCCAGCATCAGTAAAATACTGGTTCCCAGTAACCGATGCTTAAATGTTGCGCTCATTATTCCTCCTGCGGCAACGCCAGTATGCCCGCTACTGTGACAAAAGATCCGAACACGACCACTAAATCCTGCTGTGCTGCCGTGGCTAACACCTGACGATACGCCTCGGCCAGCTCAGGATGCTGCACTGCCCGGGCTGCTGGCGCAACGCCTTGCAACGCTGCTGCCAGCAATTCACTAGCCGCGCCACGTACACCGGGTAGGCTGACAAGATGCCACTCATCAACACAAGTCGTCAAGGGCAGCAGTGCCTGAGTCAGATCTTTGTCCTTTAGCATCCCGACCAGCGCATAGACGCGCCGATAGCCCGGTTTCAGTCGTTGCAGCTGTGCGGCGAGATAAGCGGCGGACTGCGGGTTATGTGCAACGTCTAACAATACTGCTGGCTGTTGCCGTAACCATTGCATTCGCCCGGGTAAACACAAGCGGGAGATCTCTTGTTGCAACAGTTCACTATCTGGCAAAACCTCCAGCTGCTCCAACACCGTCAAACTGGTCGCGACATTTTGCATTGGCACCTGCGGCAGTGGTAACTGATGACGTTGCTGCCGCAGCCCCTGCCACTGCCAACCGTCAGCCGTTTGCTGATAGTGATAATCCCGGTTTAGCTGCAACAGCTTTGCGCCGGTGCTCTCGGCCACTGCAGCGATGCTTTGCGGCGGTTGTAAATCACCACAGACAGCAATTTTTGCCGGGCGAAATACGCCGGCTTTTTCGCGGCCAATAGTTTCACGGTCCGGCCCCAAAAACGCTTGATGGTCCAGATCCACTGTCGTTACCACACTAATGTCCGGCTCGACAATATTGGTCGCATCCAGCCGGCCACCCAGGCCAACCTCTATCAGACAAAAATCCGGCTGCTCGGCCCGTAGAATCGCAAAGGCGACCAGGGTAGTAAATTCAAAATACGTCAGCGGGATATCTTGCCGTAATTGCTCAACCAGTTGAAACGCCTCAACCCAGGCGTTATCTGCAACATCCTGGCCGTTAAGCCGCAAGCGTTCGTTAAAACGTAACAAGTGTGGTGAACTATAGACGCCAACCCGGTATCCCTGTACCAGCAGCAGCTGTTCCAGGGTGCGGGCAGTGGTCCCTTTACCGTTAGTACCGGCAATCAGCACGACTTTCCCTGGCAAAGCAGCCAGATTACCGCGACGGGCAACGTCGCTAACCCGCTGCAGACCCAGTTCAATTTTCTCGATAGGATGGCTTTGTTCAATATAACAAAGCCAATCGGCCAGAGTGCGGCACGATTGGCTGGTCAAAGGCTGGACAGACATAACTCTCCGGAATGCGTTACTCCGACTGCGGAGCAGGTAATTGCATAAACTTAGCAACAAGTCTGGCAATTGTATCGCGCATTTCCCGGCGGTCAACGATCATATCAATGGCACCATGCTCTAACAGGAATTCACTGCGCTGGAACCCTTCCGGTAGCTTCTCACGTACTGTCTGTTCGATAACCCGTGGGCCGGCAAAACCAATCAGGGCTTTCGGTTCACCGATATTAATATCGCCCAGCATTGCCAAACTAGCAGACACACCGCCCATGGTCGGGTCGGTTAACACAGAAATATACGGCAGCCCCTGCTCACTCATCCGGGCCAACGCGGCACTGGTTTTCGCCATTTGCATTAGCGAGAACAGCGCTTCCTGCATCCGGGCACCACCACTGGCAGAGAAACAGACAAAAGGGATCTTGTGCTTTAACGCGTACTCGACACCGGCAACGAATTTGGCACCGACTACCGACGCCATTGAGCCACCCATAAATTCAAACTCAAAGGCAGCTGCAACCACTGGCATTCCTTTTAGGGTACCGTGCATTACCACCATGGCATCTTTTTCATTGGTATCTTTCTGTGCTGCAACAATCCGATCTTTGTAACGTTTACTGTCTTTAAACTTCAGTAAATCTTGTGGCTCAAGCTCGGCGGCTAATTCAGTCGTCGATTGATGATCAAAGAAATTTAACAAGCGGCTGCGTGCCGATACTCGCATATGGTGATCGCATTTCGGGCAGACGCCAAGATTACGATCCAGGTCGGCTTTATATAACACTGCATCGCAAGAGGTACATTTGGTCCAAACGCCTTCAGGAATATTACGGCGACCTGAAGATGACGTTCTGGGCAGGATCTTCTCTAACCAACTCATAGCCTTTTCCTAATTTGTGATTGCCGGCTAACCGCAGTTAGCTGAGCATAAAATACGCGAAAACCATCGAAATGGCGAAAATGCGGCTATTAAAACACAAAGTACCCAGCGCAGAATACAGAAAACTGGTCTTAAGAGTATGCCGGCAAGCGTCATCGTCAGGTTGGCGGTAAAAATAACGGTCCTAATGCGACCTGAGGAATAGCGTAAGGTTCCGGATAATCGACCTCTACCAGATACAAACCGCCGGCTTTAGCGGTCGCTGCAGCTAGTGTGCGATCCCGACTGGCCAGCAGTTCTGCCAGCCACTCTATTGGCTTTT
>NZ_LCWL01000132.1:0-12628 GCF_001441695.1 Alishewanella sp. WH16-1
GCCCCATACCAATCTCCAGCAAGCTACCGGTGATATTGCGCACCATATGATGTAAAAAGGCGTTCGCCTTGATATCCAATACGATATAGTCACCAAAGCGCTCAATCCGCAGATGGTGGACATTACGAAACGGTGTTTTCGATTGGCATTGAATGGCGCGAAAGGCACTAAAATCCTGTTCACCCAACAAGGCTGGTGCCGCCTGCTGCATCAGGCTGATATCCAATTGCTGGTGATAATGACTCAAACCAGAACGTAGAATAGCTGGCCGATATTTATGGTTATAAATGACATAACGATAACGCCGTGCCGTCGCGCTGAACCTGGCGTGGAAATCATCCGGCACCACTTTCGCCCAGCGCACCGCAATTTGATCCGGTAACTGCGCATTAGTGCCCATCACCCAGGCTTTTTCGTCTCTTACCGCATTCGTATCAAAGTGCACCACCTGGCCGGTAGCATGCACGCCGGCGTCAGTGCGGCCGGCACAAAATAACTCTACCGGGTGGTTTGCTACCCTCGCCAGTGCAGTTTCCAGCTCCTGCTGTACACTATTGACTTCGCGCTGACGCTGCCAGCCAAAAAAGCTGGTCCCATCATATTCAATTCCTAAGGCTATCCGCATCTTGGCCCCTTTTCTCAGTTGGGGCTAGTATACCGCAGCCAAACTCTGTTACCTACTCTGGTCTTAGCGTTCGGACTTCATCTTTAACATGATCCGGCGCGTCCGAGGTTAAAATTTCATCGATCAGTAAATTAGCACTTTCCGGTTCATCCATCTCGATATAAGCACGCACCAGATCCAGCTTAGCCGCAAAACCATTGTCTTCCTGATCAACGTCCATTTTCGTGTGTTCACCGATAATATCAGCAAACTCATCCAGCCCCACATCCACATTTAACTGCTCAAACCGGCTGTCATCGTTATCACCCTGTTCCAGCGCGGACAACAAATTATCAATTTCGACAAAATCAGCGTCTGAGACCCCGGTCACAGTCGTGTCAGCTGGCGAATCCGATTGCTCATCAGCAGCGGCTAACTCAAGGTCCGGTTCCGCCTCCAGATCCTGTGCCGGCTCAATGTCATCTGTGGCAACTACAACCTCGGTTTGGGCGAGTTCATCAAGTAAATCGTCAAACTGACTGTCTTCTAAATCGGATAAATTAAAAGCTTCTGGTGTTAACTCGACCCTTTCGTCACGACCATCCCGCTCGTAATCCGGCTCAGTAGTTAAGGTCTCCAGCTGACGTGACAACACTTCCAGCTGTTGCTCATTTTCCGGATCAAAATCACTTAAATCGAGTTCGGGGTAATCCTCCAGCATTTGGCTTGGGTTTTCGACGGCCAGTGTCGCCTCGGTTGGCCGCACCACCGAACTATCATCCGCCACCCCCAAATCCAGATTAACACCAGTTTCGGCGTCTGCTTCGTTTAACTCAGCAAAGTCGAACTCATGCAGGGCTTCGGTTATCTCGTCAGCTTCTGGCGCTAATGGCTCGGTTTGCGCCATGTCGTCTGCCGCATCCTCGCTTGGCAGCAAATCATCGTTCAGTGATTCTGCACTGCCCTCAGCAGCAATATCTGCTTCCACGTCAAGTGCAGCCTCAATATTAAGGTCTGCTTCCGCATTCAGTGCAGCATCACCATCAACGCCGGCTTCAGCATCCAGTGCCGCCTCAGCTTCCTCAGCGGCTCGGGTCTGCTCCGCCGCTTGTACCAAAATGTCATCCAGCTCGTCCTGCAACCGGGCTTCATCTTCGGTAATTAATTCCTCATCATCCTGCTCCGGAAAATCTCCCTCTGCGGCCAGTTGCTCGGCAAAGGCCTCCAGCTCTGAGCTGTCAAACTTGGTATCCGTTGCTGTTGACTCTTGCAGCTCCTGCGCCCAGTCCGCCTCAAGATTATCCGTCGCCACCCCGGTATCGGCTGGCTCAGGCATCTCGCTTAGTTCGGTCGGTGCCACAGTCTGATCATTGCGCGGTGTCGCTTCGTCTACCGGCCAATCCAGCTCAATTTCTTCCAACAGATTATCGATATCGTCCTGACTGTCTAAACTAGCGTCTTCGACCTCTGGTTGTGGCTGTGGCATTAGCGAAGCCGCTTCAGCTTGTTCAGGATCGGCCAGTTCAATCACTTCCTCTGCTTCGTCTTCAACGTCTAGCAATGAGGCCAGATCGGTATCAGACAAAATATTATCAGCATCAAAACTCAGTTCATCACTGTCAGGTAACATCAAGTCATCTGCAGTATCGGTGGTTATTTGAGTATCATCATCAAGCGAGAAATCCAGTGACTCATCCTGTGGCACGTCGAGTAACTCTGATTTCAGCGGATCGGCGTTGTCAAAATCATCCAGTAAGATATCGTCGCTAAAGTCAGGCAAATCATCGTCACCCAGATTCTTCGCCGCCGCACCGGCTTTAGCCGTTGTCGGGGTTTCAAAGGCATCATCGAGCAAGCTGTCGTCGAGCGTAAATAAGCTATCGTCAAAATCCTGACTATTATCCAGCGGAGGCACCGGCGACTGATATCCCACAGGCGCAACAGGCTCTTTGGTCGCGGCGGCAACTACCTGCTCAGTTTTCTGGCCACGTTTTCTAATCCACACCATGACACCGAACAATGCCAGCAACGCTGGTGTAATGGCCGCTAACACCCAACTCAGCGGATTATTCAACAACTGGGCCAGCTGATTTTCGCTGGCAGCTACGCGAGCAGCTTCCTCAGCTTGCCGCCGTGCTTCCTGTTCAGCCAAGATTTGTTGTTGCTGCTGTAATAGCTGGTTAAGTTGCTGTTGTAATTCACTGTCTTCGGCCAGCTGGTTTTTCAGCCCCTCTAACTCCTGCTGTACCCGGCCCAATGAAGCACGCAGTTGCTCGTTTTCGCGTGCAATACCTTCAATCAGTTGCATCGAGCTCTGATAGTTATCTTTTAAGGCGTTCAACTCGGCCAATGTCTGCTGCTGCACCTGATTCGGCTTGGTAGTCTGTTCGCGGGCTCTGGCACGGGCCTCGGCTTCACGACGGGTACGTTCCGCCCAGGCCTGATCATCCAAATCCGCTTTGCGTCGTGCTTGTTCCGCATCGACACTACGAATTTCCCGCAAATCTGGCAGAATTAAGACTGCGCCCGGCCGTAAATGATTAAAGTTAGCATCGTTAAAGGCGCCCGGGTTTTTCAGAAACAGCGCGTACATCACCTGATAGGTGGTCACGCTATCATTGGGTTTAACCTGCTCGGCAATCCGCCATAGCGTATCGCTGGCCGTCAGCGGGCCAAACTGTTGCTGGGTAAAGGCATTATCACTGCTTTTCGGGCCACGGATCTGTGTTGGCGCACTTTGTGAGAACGCAAACGCCGAAAAATTGACAAGTAGCAATACGAATAAAATACGAACGGGCATCAGTTTTCCTTAGCCGAGCAACCAGACTCACGTCATTAAGCCAAACTTTATTTCAGAGCTATGCAAACAGTGTTCCATCATTCTCAAAGTCAGCCCGCCAACTATAATGCAGATGCCGGAAACTGACCAGAGGCGCAGCGGCAGCCACAATGAAAACAGGCCGCAAAAGCGGCCTGTAACAGTAATATACTACTTTACGATTATCTGACTACAGATAGTCGCGGATCAGCACTTCGGCGATCTGAATACTGTTGGTGGCAGCACCTTTACGAATATTATCGGCCACAATCCACATATTTATACCATTCTCGTGGGATAAATCCTGACGAATACGGCCAACAAAGACCTCATCTTTACCGGTAGCACTGCAAACCTGGGTTGGGAAGTCGGCATTGTTCTCCAGTAATACCACACCCGGCGCATTGGCCAGCAGGGCTTTTACCTGCTCTGGCGAAATCGGCATCCGGGTTTCGATATGCACTGCTTCGGCGTGACCATAGAATACCGGCACCCGTACTGCGGTGGCATTAACGGCGATGCTGCTGTCGCCCAGAATCTTCTGAGTTTCCCAGTGCATCTTCATTTCTTCTTTGGTGTAACCATTTTCCAGAAACACATCAATCTGCGGAATCACGTTAAAAGCGATTTGCCGGGCAAACTGTCCCTGCTCATCCAGTGGCCGGCCGTTCATCAGCTGTGCAGTTTCGCTGGCCAGGGCTTCTACTGCCGATTGTCCGGCACCACTGACCGACTGATAAGTCGCGACATTGACCCGGCTAATGCCAACGGCATCATGAATTGGCTTTAACGCCACCAACATCTGAATCGTTGAACAGTTGGGGTTGGCAATAATATTACGGTTACGGTAATCAGCAATGGCCTCAGGGTTAACTTCCGGCACCACTAAGGGAATATCCGCTTCGTAACGGAAATGCGAGGTGTTATCAATCACTACACAGCCCGCTTCCGCGGCTTTAGGGGCATAAATCGCCGAGACACTGCCACCGGCGGAGAATAAACCAATCTGTGCCTGGCTCCAGTCAAAGGTTTCAGCATCCAGCACCGTCAGCTTTTTACCCTTAAAGGTCACAGTACCACCGGCCGAGCGGCTGCTGGCCAGCGGGAACAGTTGCGCAACCGGAAAATCACGCTGCTCCAGAATTTCGATTAAATGTTGGCCGACCAGACCGGTCGCGCCCAAAACTGCGACATTGTATTGCGACGCCATGCGGTGCATCCTCTTATTACTGACGACTAAAGCCTAAGGAGTCAAGCCAGGCCGGTAAAGCCGGGCCACTCAGTTGTAGCGCACTGTACTCGCGCCTCGCAGGATAAGACTTTCTGAGCCAGTCAAACCCGTGACCTGTTATATGATACCGGAACAAGGCATCATCCCGCCGCACATCATATAACATCCTGGCGAGATTTTGGACATCTGGAAGCCCAAAATTAGCGGAAAGTTGTAGTTTTTCCATCGCTGGTACCGGCAAGAGCGCGGCCAGGGTCACCTTGGGCTGCTGTTGCAGCAGCTCACAGCAGCGCTGATACAGCATTTCGGTGCCCCGCGCCTTGCCTTCGACGCTATGGCCGGCAATATGCGCGGTGGCCAGATCGCAATACGGCAGTAGCGGCAACAAGATATCCGGCTCCTGTTCCCACACATCCAGCACCAGCGGCCGACGCTGCTGCTGTTGCGCCGTCAGCAGCGCCTGATTATCGATCACGGCGCCGCGCGAGGCGTTGATAATAGCGCAGTCAGGTTTTAGCTGCGCCAAGTGTACTGTATCTAATAGGTGATAGCTGGGATAAGGCCCGGATTTTTCAAGCGGGGTATGAAAACTGATAATATCGGCCTGCTGACACAAGGTGGCAAAATCGGTATGCGGAAAATCCGGCTCTTGCTCAGCTCGCAGCGGATCGCAGAGCAGCAGCGGGATCCCCAGCGCCTTTGCCGCGGTTGCTAAACGCTGGCCGATACTGCCAACCCCGACAATACCCAGCACTTTATGCTGCAATGACCACTGATAACGCTCAACCAGAAACCATAAACTGCTAAGTACATATTCCAGCACCGACTGGGCATTGCAGCCGGGCGCCGAACTAAAGCTAATCTGCCGGAAAGCTAAATAATCTCTGTCAACATGTTCAGTACCGATAGTAGCCGTGCCGACAAAACGTAAGCGGTTATTCTGTGATAGCAAACTGGCATCGACTTGCGTTACCGAACGCACCAGCAGGATATCGGCCTCGCGCAATGCCTCAGCCTTGACGTTACGGCCATCAAAGGTGGTTACCTCGCCAAGATCGGCGAAAAACTCGCGCACTAGCGGCATATTTTCATCAGCGTAAATGTTCATTATCGGCCCCGTTGTTCGGATGGGTGCATTCTAGCAAGAAAAGTCGTGTCGCAAGAACTGAACTTGAGCAAGAAAAAAGGCGCTGATGTCAGCGCCTTAAGTTATAACAGCTGCAGTTAGCCGTTATGGCCTTGCATTACGCTTTGTCGCGTTGCATTACCCTTTGTAGCGTTGCATTACTAAGGTGGCATTGGTGCCACCAAAGCCAAAGCTGTTCGACATCACGGTATTTAAGACTGCGTCGCGGGTTTGGGTCACGATATCCAGACCTTTAGCCGCTTCATCCAGTTCACCGATGTTGATCGACGGCGCAATAAAGTTATGCTTTAGCATCAGCAGCGAGTAAATGGCCTCATGCACACCGGCCGCACCCAGCGCATGACCAGTCATCGCCTTAGTCGCACTGATGGCCGGGGTTTTGCCGGCAAAAACTTCCTGGATCGCGCCCAGCTCTTTGACATCACCCACCGGGGTGCTGGTGCCATGAGTATTCAGATAATCAATAGGTGCGTCCACGCCCTGCATCGCCATTTGCATACAACGTACGGCGCCTTCACCGCTTGGTGCCACCATGTCATAGCCATCTGACGTCGCGCCATAACCGACAATTTCAGCATAGATGGTCGCACCACGCGCCAGCGCGTGCTCTAATTCTTCAACTACGACGATACCGCCACCGCCACTGATGACAAAACCATCACGGTTAGCGTCATAGGTACGCGAGGCCAGTTCTGGCGTGTCGTTGTAACGGCTGGATAAGGCGCCCATCGCATCAAACTCCATCGCCAGCGTCCAGTGCACTTCCTCACCACCACCGGCAAACACGATATCCTGTTTGCCCAGTTGGATCAGTTCCATCGCATGACCGATACAGTGTGCACTGGTGGCACAGGCTGAACTGATGGAATAGTTGACGCCTTTAATTTTAAAGGGCGTAGCCAGACAGGCCGAGCAGGTGCTGGACATGGTTTTCGGCACGGCATAGGGGCCGACCCGTTTTACACCTTTTTCACGCAGAATGTCGGCCGCTTCAACCTGAGTTTTGGACGAAGCGCCGCCCGAGCCAACCACCAAGCCAACGCGCGGATGCGAAATCTGCTCATCGCTTAAACCGGCATCCTGCATCGCTTCCTGCATGGCCAGATAAGCATAGGCAGCAGCATCGCCCATAAAGCGCATCGCTTTACGATCAATCAGTTCGCTGGGGTCCAGTTTAATATTGCCCCATACCTGCGATCTTAAACCCAGCTCTGCGAATTCCTCGGCACGGCTAATACCGGACTTACCCGCTTTTAACGAGGCCAAAACCTCAGCCTGATTGTTACCGATACTAGATACAATGCCTAAACCGGTGATCACGGCTCTTTTCATGCTTACTCCCCATGCCTGTCGTTACAGGTACTGAATGTTAAAAATTATCTTTGTCATGCTGCCGCCCAGTAAGGCCGCAGAACTAATACCACAATTCTACGGACTTTCGCCACGAAACTGGTCTGCTTTCAGCGCACAGCTGTACTCTGTTTTCAATTTTGCTTCAGGCTGCGGTAAACTACAAGATGAAATTTTGCCAAAGGTTTGTTATGTCTGCCCTATCGCACGCCCGGATCCACTTTAATGCCCAAGGCACCCCGGTTGCCACTGACTTTGACGATATCTATTTTTCCAACGATGGCGGCCTGGCCGAAACTGACTACGTGTTTTTGCAGCAAAACGGTTTACCCGAGCGCTGGCAAAGTCATACTCGCCCCTGGTTTCATGTGCTGGAAACCGGCTTTGGTACCGGTGCCAACTTCTTGCTTTGCTGGCAACGCTTTCGGGAGTATCGCCGCCAGTATCCGGATGCTCAGTGTCAGCGGCTGTATTTTAGTAGCTTTGAAAAATACCCGTTAAGCCGCGCCGATCTGACACAGGCATTAAGTGTACACACTGAATTAGCCCCACTTTGCCAACAGCTATTGGCCGCCTATCCACCGGCCACCGCGGGCTGTCATCGACTATTGCTGGATGGGGGCCAGGTAATGCTGGATCTGTGGCTGGGTGATGTTAATGTACTGTTGCCGACAGTGCCGGAGCAGAATCGGGTCGATGCAATCTTCCTTGATGGTTTTGCGCCAGCGAAAAACCCCGATATGTGGCAACCGGGATTATTTCAGCAGCTATTTCGCTTAAGTTATCCCGGCACCCGTCTTGCCACCTTTACCTGTGCCGGGGTGGTAAAACGCGGTCTAAGCGCAGCGGGCTTTCAGCTTGCCAAGGTAAAAGGTTTTGGTAAAAAACGCGAAATGCTGATTGCCTGGCATCCACAGCCGGCTGCGTCGTTATCCCCCGACAGGCAGCACAGCGATCCTGTTAGTGATCCTGTCACCATTATCGGTGGTGGTCTGGCAGCCTTAACCACGGCCTATGCCCTGCTGCGCCGGGGTATTGCCGTCAACTTGCTTTGTGCTGATGTCGAAGTCGCCCAGGGTGCTTCACATAATCGCCAGGGTGCACTTTATCCGAATCTGCCAGTTAAGCTCACGCCACAGGGGTTATTTCACTGTCAGGCCTTTTGGCAGGCGCGGCAGTTTTATCAGCACTGTCAGCAACTGGGCTTAGAGTTTCCGCTGGATTACTGTGGCGTGCTGCATCTGGCCAGTACAGAGCAACTGGCTGAGCGGCAACAAAAAATGGCAGCGGCTGCGGTCTGGCCACAGGAGTTACTGCAATTTGTCGATGCAGCCGCTGCCACTAAGCTCGCTGGTGTAAGTTTGCAGCAGGGCGGCATCTTTTTGCCGCTGGCCGGTTGGTTGGCACCGCAAGCCTTTTGCCAGGCATTGTGGCGCTACCTTAGCACCCAGCCAGGCTTTAGCAGCCAGTTTAACTGTCGGGTAGAACAACTTGAAGCGCATTCTGAAGGCTGGCGACTGCATACCGCGACAACGACACTCACCGCACAACAGCTGCTGGTCGCCAATGGTGCCGATCTAACCCGCTTAGCCCCCTTTGCCGCTCTGCCGGTAAATCGGGTACGCGGTCAGGTTAGCCATGTCGAAGCCCCGGATCTTGCGCCATTGCGCACTGTAATTTGTCATAAAGGTTATCTGACGCCTGCCTGGCAAGGACTGCACTGTATTGGCGCCACCTTTGACCGGACGGCAGAAACGGCAGAGTTAATGGATGCAGACGATACCCAGAATATTGCCGAGCTGCGGCAACAGTTACAGGCACCTGACTGGAGTCAGCATTTAACGGTTGATTCGGCAAAAGCCGCTTTTCGGGCGACAGTGCCGGATCATCTGCCACTCTGTGGTCGCTACCACAACAATGCCGCGCCAGCACCACTTTGGCTAAACGTCGGTCTGGGTGCCCGCGGCTTGTTATTCGCGCCGCTGCAGGCTGAAATTCTGGCCGCACAAATTAGCGGCGAACCCATCCCAACAGGGCAGACCGGTCTGCAATTACTCTCGCCAGCGCGCTTTACGAAAAAAACCGCGACCTGACCCCGATTCTTTGCTAGAGTTTTGCATTACAGGACGCTAAACAAGGATTTGCTATGTCAGGTCGGATCTTAACATTGGCGCTGCTCGGTTTGAGCAGCATACTGCTGGGCATCAGCTCAGTACAGGCAGCAGAATTTTATCGCATTCCGTTACCAGCCGATGCCCGGGAGCAAGCCCGGTTAGAGCAAAAACTGCCGGCGGTACTGCATTATTATAGCCAGTTGTCGGCAGCCGAACTGGCCACTTTTTACCAACAGCAATTGGGACAACCGATACAACAAAAGCAGCATCAACAGCAGCTGCAATTGTATTTTCAGCGTAATAGTGAGCAAATTCGGGTAGTGATCGCCGAACAGCAAGGTTGGCGAGATGTGTCACTCATGGTAGAAAAACGCTGAACAGACCGGCGAAACCACCGCACTAGGGTTTCGCCATTTGTAATACCAGCCGGCGGTTCACCGCGCGACCAAGTGACGTATCATTGGGGGCGACATGCCGCCGTTCACCAAAGCCTTCAATTTGCACCTTATCCTCGGCAACACCGGCCGCAATCAAAAAGTCTTTAATTTTTTGCGCCCGCTGTACCGATAATTGCTCGTTCATCCAACGTCCGCCGAAACTATCGCTATAGCCCTGTAGCTCAATGGCTTCGATATCCTGATCATATTTCAGATACTCAGCGATTTGACTTAAACGGCGCCGCGATTCGCGGGTTAACTGATCACCGCTTTCATAGCTTAGGATAGTAAAAGCGATATCCTCGAAACTATAAGGCAATAAACCGGCAATACAGTGGCTAAACGCCTGGTATTGGGTTGGGAATTGCACCGGATTCAGCGCGGCAGTCACCTTGTCGTATGGGCTGTACCAGTCACTGTAATAAAAGGTAGGGCTAAAGCCCTGCTCTAGCTCGGTCAACAAAGTCCAGGCGGTTTTCTTTGGTAAGTCGCCATCAAATTGTTTCAGCAGCCGCATACTGGCCAGGGTTTTCGGCTTTTCTCCCGGTCGCCATTGTGGCGGCACCGACAGCACTTCTGCCAAGCCATAACTATCTGGCAGCCTTAGCATTTGCAGTTGAAAATCCAAATTTAAATCTTTACCGGCTACGCTGCTAAACACTGCCTTACCAAAATTCGGGATCGGGTGTTCCAGTTGACACAGCAAGGGCGTATTGGCGCTGAGTTGCCAACTGGACTGTTCAATAGTGGCAGAATATTGACGCCACTGACTGGGAGCGGCGACCGCCAGACTCACCATCAAGCCCGCGCTAACACTGAAAAATAGCGTGATTGCCCGCATTTACTGCCCCGCTGTTACAATGAAAAAATTCCTGATACCTACCAGACCTTAGCAAGCATTATGCCCAAAACAAGACCTGTGACATTTTTTTTGGCATAATGCCGGCCTCTGTTAGGCATGGTGACTGTATGACCCTAAAAAGCGCGACCGAACCACAAGCAACAACCAGCAGCACAGCTAAGACCGCTAGCTTACTAGCACGCCGCTTTCGTGGCTATTATCCGGTAGTTATCGACGTTGAAACCGCTGGCTTTAATCCAAAAACCGATGCCTTGCTGGAAATTGCGGTAAATTTGTTGGAAATGGATGCCGACGGCGCACTCAAGCCCGGTAAAACGCTGCATTTTCATGTTGAGCCCTTTGCGGGTGCTAACCTGGATGCCAGCTCACTGGCCTTCAACGGTATCGATCCTTTTAACCCACTGCGCGGCGCCGTTGCCGAGCGCGAGGCCATTACTGAGATCTGCAAAGCCGTGCGCAAAGCACAAAAAGATGCCGGTTGCCAGCGCTCAGTGCTGGTCGCGCATAATTCGGCGTTTGACCAAGGTTTTTTTAATGCTGCCATCAGCCGCTTAAATTATAAACGCTCGCCGTTTCATGCTTTTGTTTCGTTTGATACCACCAGCCTGGCGGCGCTGGCGCTGGGGCAAACGGTACTGGCCAAAGCCTGCCACCAGGCGGGAATTGCCTTTAATGCCAAAGAAGCTCATAGCGCCCTGTATGATACCGAGCGTACTGCAGAGCTGTTCTGTTACATCGTGAATAAATGGCAGCAACTGGGAGGCTGGCCACTAAGCAATGCGCTACCGGCCGATGAGGAACAGGACGAAGAGACCGAAGACACGGCATAAAACAGCTGCCGTGTCTTAATCAAGGCTTATTCAGCAGCAGGTTGTTCGGCTTTAAACTTTTCAGCCGTAGCTTTGATCAACGGCTGTAACTCACCGCGCTGAAACATTTCCAGCACGATATCACAACCACCAATCAGCTCGCCTTCTACCCACAGCTGCGGGAAGGTCGGCCAGTTCGCATATTTTGGCAGCTCGGCCCGGATATCCGGATGCTGCAGAATGTCGACAAAGGCAAACTGCTCACCACAGGCAATCAGCGCTTGTGACGCCTGTGCCGAAAAGCCACAACTGGGGAATTTTGGCGAACCCTTCATATACAACAGGATCGGATTGTCGGCGATTTGTTGTTTGATTTTGTCTAACGTTTCCATTACTACCTCTCGGATTAAGATGAAAGTTGGCCTATTTTACTCCTTCTGCCCCTCGCCCGCACTTGAGATTTGCAGAAAGTGCCCAATATTGTCTGAACCAACAACAGCGCCTGCGGCTATAATGATTGCAGGCAAACGCAGGCCGGCAGGCATAAAACTTGAGTATTTTAGTCAGGTTTTGTAGTCTACGCCATGCAGACACTTTAAACAACGAACGGAGAGCTACAATGGCCTTTGAATTACCCGCCTTACCATACGCAAAAGATGCTTTAGCGCCGCATATTTCTGCTGAAACCCTGGAATATCACCACGGTAAGCACCACAACACCTACGTCGTAAAGCTGAACGGTCTGATTGAAGGCACGCCTTTTGCCAGCCAGTCGCTAGAAGAAATTATCCGTAACAGCGAAGGTGGCGTATTTAACAACGCGGCGCAGGTTTGGAACCATACGTTCTACTGGCACTGCTTATCGCCAAATGGTGGCGGTCAACCAACTGGCGCCCTGGCAGATGCCATCAACGCTAAGTGGGGCTCTTTCGATGCCTTTAAAGCCGCCTTTAATGACAAAGCGGTCAATAACTTTGGTTCCAGCTGGACCTGGTTAGTGAAAAAAGCGGATGGCAGCCTGGATATCGTCAACACCAGCAACGCCGGCACGCCAATTCAGGACGCGGCAGTAACGCCAATTATCACCGTTGACCTGTGGGAGCACGCTTACTACATCGACTACCGCAATGCCCGCCCAACTTACCTGGACGCATTCTGGGCCCTGGCGAACTGGGAATTTGCTGCGGCAAACTTCGCTAAGTAATAGTTTTATTCCTGGTTGTGATACCCGGCTTCGGCCTGTCTCTTGATCACAA
>NZ_LCWL01000147.1:0-132123 GCF_001441695.1 Alishewanella sp. WH16-1
CGGACAAACCGAAATACGCAAACGTCTAAATGGTTCTTTTTGCATAAGTTTATCAACTATTTCTGAGAGTCCAGAACTAACACCAAAAACTTGCAATTTATCAGGTGAATAGCTGCAAACACGTTCCAGTATTTCATCAACAAAGTTACTTCCATCTGTTGATTTAAAGGGGTTGATTCCCGTAAGCATCTCATAGACTATTACGCCAAGAGAAAACATGTCACTTTTAAAAGAAATATTTTGTTTTTCATTTTTTGCTTGTTCAGGACTTGCATATAGTGGGGTGCACGGACCACACAGAAAGTAACTATTAGTTACTCCTGCGGTTCCTTCCTCTCTGAGAATTCCGAGATCAATAATCACAAGCGAACCATCAGGTTTAATGAGAATATTGTCAGGCTTCAAATCACGGTGCACAAGTCGTTGAGGATGTGACCAAAGTTCACTTAGGGCTGTTACAGCATTTAATAGAAAATGGGTAACCATTTTTTCATCTGAAAAAGTCTGCATTTTTTCAGAGAGAGGTTCTGCATAAATACGTTCTTCAATGCTTACGAACCTAATAGGCTCTAACATCTCCTCAGTTCCAGGGTCTGCTGTTATTACTTCACTAAAATGTAAAACTGGGTATGAGCTATTGTTTATTTCTCTTAATACAGAAACTTCTTTTTGAACATATGAAATTGCGGCTCTTGACCCAGCTTCACTAATCTTAAGAACAACCTCGCCCCAGGAACTACACCCTTCCGGTTCTAATTCTGATTCCGCTATGAAACTTCCGAAATAAACAACTCTTTGTCCGGAACGTTTTGCCACATCCGATATTTCAAAGTTTGGGTACAATGATTTAACGAAGGTCCTCAGATCCTCTGAATCACTAAGCAAATTAGATTCCTTTTAGTACAGTAATTGTCCCTAAATTACCTGCATAGAAGAGTAACATCAAGTTAATGAGATATGAATTTAAGCGAAAATTGATTGGGTGTATAGTCACTAGCAGACTTAACTAAAGTTGATTCAAATATTTTTTAAAAAATTTTCTAAAAAAATAAGTCGATGATTGGTGCCTAGGGCCGGACTCGAACCGGCACGTTGTCGCCAACGGTGGATTTTGAATCCACTGCGTCTACCAATTTCGCCACCCAGGCATTTGAGAGGTCTTTTATCTTGTAACTAGTGCAGAAACAGGACTTTGCAAAACTTTGCATAACCGCTGCACTTTTAATAACTCAAGAATCGTAGACTATTCAGTGAGTTATGTCTACCACTATCTTAGACGCATTGCATTTTGAATCCACTGCGTCTACCAATTTCGCCACCCAGGCATTGAGAGGACTTTTTTTATCTGTCTCTAGTGTAGCTACAGACCTTTACAAAACTTTACAAGCTTTTTTACCAGCTCTTATTTCTTTAACTCTAAACTATTCAAAGAGTTAAGTCTACCTTTTGCGAAGACGCGTTGCATTTTGAATCCGCTGCGTCTACCGATTTCGCCACCCAGGCAGAGAGGAGTTGTTTGAGGTAAACGCCTGCATTATACGATGCCGCTTAGCAGGCGCAAGTGCTTTCTCGCCCCTTTTTCCGGCTGCCGGCGTCAACTGCTGAAAATAACAGCAACTCAGTTGGCGCTTTGCCATGCGGTTAACTGCTGCAGAATAAAGGCAATCGCCTCTGGTGATTGATAGGAGTCGTGTTTAGACGGTACTATCAGTTCAGCTTGTGCCTGCGGTAAGTGCGCGCTGTGGTAGCTGACCACACCATCATTCAGGCCGGGGCATACTAATGGAGTTTGGCAGCGCTTGGGTCTGTTATTGCCAATTACCGAATACACCGGCACCTGCGGCGGTAACTTACTTAGCTCCTGCAGCAGTGGGTGGCTGGGCGACAGCACCCGTACGCTATCTGGTCCCTGTGCTGACATATAAGGCCGCATTTCATCGGTCAGATAATGCATGCGCTCGTCTTGCCACAATCTGGAAAACACCTGATACATACTGCCGGGTAAGCGGATTAACGAGCTGGCAAGCCGGCCGGCCAGGCCACGTGCCTGATCACTGCCCTGATGTGGTGTATCAAGAAAAACGACAGCACTGACATATGGCTTTGGTGTTAGGAAAAAGATCTCCCGCAGGGGTTCTAAGGCCTGCTCCTCGAGCCTCAACTGTTCTGGTGCTACCTTAAAGGTGCGATCCCACAGAGCGTTACCACTATCTACCACCATAGTCCGGCTGATAATACCGCCCATGCTATGCCCAATCAGCCACATTTGCGCCAAAGCCGGTGCAGTAGCCGCTGAATTACTGGCAGCTAAGTTGTGCAACTCTGCCCGTAGCTGCTCCAGCTCACGGCGCAGCCGCATCGCGTTAAAAAAGGGGGCGGACCTGTTGGGTAAAAGGCATGCCAGATTTGATAACGTTTGGCTAACTGCGGATCGGCATAGATGGCCCAGCTTAAACGCCGCCAGATCAGCGGACTGGAATATAAACCGTGGATCATCAGGATCGGGATTTTATCGGTAACCAGCGGCTCTATCACGTAGATCCCAAGCTTACTCTCCACCTCAGCCGCACGCAGCAAACCGGTCAGTTCAAAGCGGTCAACTTGCGCCGCCTCGGCCAGCAACAAATAAGGTGTAGCCAAATCATAATGCACCGGATAACGCTGCTCGCCAAACTGCAACTCCTCAGCCTGAGTCATCACCCGCGCCTGCAGCCGCAGCACCGGTTGCACCGGGTTTCGAAAATCAAAGCCTGCCGGTAACACTGTCACAGCGCGAAAGATCCCTTCCGGCGGATACCAGCGATCCCGTCCCTGCCCCGTGTTCGGTCGCTGCCCAACCAGGCTGATGCCAAGCGCCTGCACCGCAGGAGCCTGCATTAAAGGGTCTTTAGCTTGCACATCAGCGGCCAACGTAAAGTGGGTCAGCGGTAAGCCGTCGTCTGACAAAACTTCTAACTGTAATGCCAGATAGGCGGGTTGCTGTGCAGCGGGCTGTAATGCCGCTCTGACCAGTGGTAATAAGGCGGCATTGTACAGCGCTATGGCCGCTTGCCGTTCGCTGTTGCTTAACGGTTGCGCCAGCCAGCGCTCAGCACAGGCCAATTGCAACAGATAGAGTTGACTACTTGGCGACTGGTCGCGCAGTGCCTGACAATAGCCAGCGATACTGGCAGCATCTTGCTGTTGTAAACTAATAAAGCGGTAAGCCAGTAAACTGGTTACCGGATCCAATGCCGGTGCCGCGGTTTGCTCAAGCTTGATAAAACGGGTGTTGCTGCAGCCAGCCAGGTGCAGCAAGATAACCAAAATAGCCAAATACCGCATGCTTTTCGTTGCTCAGCAGAAGTTCATCCACTAATCATGGCAGAAAAGTATCAGGCAGGGAAAGCCGGGCTGGCACAGCAGCCCGGAAAAACTCAAAGCACCTTCAGCGAAACAGCCATTTCGCCAACAGCGGCACTAATCTTGGCATGACGACATAAATCACCAGAGCGACAATAATGGCCGCAGAAAAGACGTGCCGCACGCCAAACCATTGTAAAAACGGCAGTAGCGCAAACAGCGGTTGTAACAGCAAGGGGACCAACATTGTTAGCACGGCAATCACCGCTGTGGTCAATAACCATTGTTTCCAGCGCACCGGATGTGGCGACTGCGGGTTGATCGGTTCAAACCAATAATCAATACCAGACAGAATTTGCACATTCTCCGGCACCGCCAGGCAGGGCTTGACCTGCTCAATTAAGGTGGTCCGCTCGGCAGAGCTTAACCAGCGCTCGGCATCCTGCTGGCTGGAAAAACGCACCGAAATACAATAACGCTGCTGACCGGCAGCCGGTTTTAACACCACTACTCCCTGGTGACCAGGAAAGCCCGCCGCAACCTGGATAATATGAGCAAGCCATTGCTCATACCGCTGCTGCTGGTCAATCCTGACCTGATGGTCAATGCCGACCGAGACGCCGGCCTTGCTGCTATGCTCAGTAGTCATGTTCTGGCTATCCCGGGGCCTGCCAGCGCAGGCCCGTTGCAGATTACTTATTGGCGGTCAGGGTCATGTAGCTGTTGATCAAATTGCGGTAATCCGGAATATGATTAGAGAACAACTGTCCCAAGCCCTCGATATCATTGCGCCAGTCACGGTGCAGTTCACAGGCGACACCAAACCAGGTCATCAGCTGGGCGCCAGCGGCTTCCATCCGTCGCCACGCCGAGTCGCGGGTCAGTTCGTTAAAGGTCCCGGAAGCATCTGTTACCACAAAGACATCAAAGTCTTCAGCCAGGGCAGACAGGGTCGGGAACGCAACACAGACTTCGGTGACAACCCCGGCGATAATCAGTTGCTTCTTACCGGTAGCTTTAATCGCCTGCACAAAGTCTTCATTATCCCAGGCATTGATCTGGCCCGGTCTGGCGATAAAGGGCGCTTTGGGAAAGATTTCTTTTAACTCTGGTACCAAAGGACCATTTGGCCCCTGCTCGAAGCTGGTGGTTAAAATGGTGGGCAATGCAAAATATTTGGCCAGATCGGCGAGTGCCAGTACATTGTTTTTAAAGCGGTCAGGATCAATATCTCTTACCAGTGACAGTAATCCGGTTTGGTGGTCGACTAAAATTACGGCCGCATCCGCTCTATTTAATCTTACATAGGGCTTGTTCATCGTCAGGTCTCCTGTTTCATCCGAACAAAAAGGCTGTTTGGCACAGCCGGTACTACCCGGTAAGCTTATAGCAAGCCAAGAATAGCAGTAGTCCATCAGAATGCGACACAGCGTTCCATTCTGAGAACGAAGGAAGGGATAAATGCAGGATTTAAACGATCTTTATTATTTTGCCAAAGTGGTCGAGCACGGTGGTTTTGCCGCCGCCGGGCGCGCTTTGGGGGTAGCGAAATCTAAATTAAGCCGGCGTTTGGCCCTACTCGAAGAGCGGCTGGGGGTACGGTTGTTACAGCGCTCTACCCGGCAGCTGACGCTGACCGACACCGGTAAACGCTATTATCTGCATTGTCAGGCAGTGCTGGTTGAAGCCGATGCCGCCCAGCAAACCATCGATGCGCTAAAGGCCGAGCCGGCAGGGGTGATTAGGTTAAGCTGCCCGGTGGGTTTGCTGCATTTTCATATCAGCCGGATGCTGGCTGACTTTATGACGCTATACCCGAAAGTCCAGATCCAGCTGGAGGCGACCAACCGTCGGGTCGATGTGATTGCCGAAGGCTTTGATTTAGCGCTGCGGGTCAGACCGCTGCCGCTGGAAGACAGCTCACTGGTCCTGAAAATCCTGTCCGACCGTGGCCAGTGTCTGGTTGCCGCCCCATCACTTTTGGCAAGCTTTGGCGAGCCGGATACGCCGCAGGCACTGTTAAGTTTACCGGCGCTAAGCCGCGCCCGGCCAGAGGAGCAGCATAGCTGGCAACTGCAACACCGTGATGGCCAGCAACTGCTGCTGCATTTTCAACCGCGCTTTGTCACCACTGATATGCTGGCGCTGAAAACGGCAGTCCTGGCCGGGGCGGGTATCGTCCAGCTACCGCAACTGATGCTATTGGCGGAATTGGCAAGTGGACAACTGGTACGTTTACTACCGGACTGGGAACCCAAACGCGAGGTGATCCATCTGGTATACCCGTCAAGACGCTGTTTGTTGCCTGCGGTGCGGGCCTTGATCGATTATCTGGCGGCGCAGTACCAGCTGATTAACGAAGACTAGATAGCCGGCAAACTAAAACGTACCAGCAAACCACCGGCGCTGTTCTGCAACTGCAAGTCGCCACCATGGGCCTGAATAATGTCGCGGCATAGCGTCAGGCCGATCCCCGAGCCACCGGTTTTGGTCGTATAAAAGGGCGTGAGTGCTTGTTGTAGCTGAGCTTCAGCCATACCACCGCCCTGATCCCGCAGTTCAAAGGTCAACCGCTCTGCAGTTTCATGCAACGTCAGGCTAATCTGCTCCGGTGGTGAGCCGCTTTCATGGGCATTTTTTAGCAAATTTAGCAATAACTGACTCAGCTGCGCCTGATCGGCCTGCCAGGGTCGCCGCGGTAACTCCCCTATTAACTCAAACTCATACTGATCCTGCAGCTCATTAATCAATTTGACAAAATTAATGGTCGCCAGCGTCGGTGGCGGTAATTTGGCAAACTGAATATAGGCCTGCAGGAACTGATTCAAACTCTGACAGCGTTCGCTGATGGTATTAAAAATATCGGATAACTCTGTCTGTTGCTGCCGCTCTGCCACAACCTTACCGGAAAATGCCAGCGACGATAGCGGCGCCAGCGTATTATTCAGCTCATGACTGATCACCCGCAGCAAGCTTTTCCAGGCGTTCAGCTCCTCACGGGCGATCTCACGGCTCAGCGGCTTCAATAAATACAGTCGGTGTTGCTGGTTATGTAGCTGAAACTGGCTTACCGCCAGATGCCAGACACTCTCCCGCTGGCCGCTTAATCTCAGCAAACCACTGTGCCTGGCCGTTACTGCGGCCAGCAACTCCGGAAAGCTGGCCAGTAATTGCGGTAAAGCCAGGCCGCTGATGTCCTTGCCGCCATGTAACAGTTGCCGCGCCGCCGGATTAGCTAACAATATCCGCTCGCGATCATCGGTCAGGATCAGCGGCCCCGGATTGCTCTGCACCAGCGTATCGAGCAAGAGCTCGCGCTGATACAGGCTATTACGTTGTAACCGTAGCTGTTCACTCATTTGCTGCAGTTGCGCCGCCAGCGGTTTTAATAAGCGTAATTGCTGCGGATTGGCACCGGTATTAAAGCTGCCATCCTGCAAATTCTGAGCATGTAAATTCAGCGCCGTTAGCTCTCGCTTCAGCGGCTGCAATTGCCAGCGCACCAGTAACATCAACAGCGGCAACAGTAACCACAGCGCAACTAGCAAGGTCTGGGCTAACGCCGGGTTTAACCACTGCCACTGTGCAGCCAGGCCCAGCAGCGCAGTTACCCCCAGCAAACCGAGCAGCAAAGCCAGATTCAACCGAACTACCGGCTGTTGCAAAGCCTGCTGCCAGTGCTGTCGCCGCATCATGGTAATTTAATCCGGTAAAATTCCAGCCGCCGGTAAAAGGCCTGCCGGCTTAACCCCAGCTGTTTGGCAGCGCGTGAGACGATACCGCCGGCCTGCTCCAGTGCCGCCAGCAAGCTGGCCTGATCGATATCATCCAGCGCTTTGCGGCCTGACACTTCAGCGGCAATACCAAGATCAGCGGCAGTAATTTGCTCGCTACTGGCCAACAGCGCCGCCCGTTGACAGACATTCTGTAGCTCACGCACATTGCCTGGCCAATCGTAATGTAACAGCGCCTGCTCGGCGTCAGCGCCCAGTGCCTTGTTGCCCGCTAAAAAGTGACGCGCCAGTGGCAATATGTCGTCTGGCCGCGCCTTTAATGGCGGCAATCTGAGCTCAACCACATTTAAACGGTAATACAGATCCTGGCGAAAGCTGCCGCGGCTAATTGCTTGTTGCAAATCGCTATTGGTCGCACTGATCACCCGCACATCAACCCGGCGCGTCTGGCTGGAGCCAAGCCGCTCAAATTCACCGCTTTGCAGCACCCGCAATAGTTTAATCTGGCCGGCCAACGGCAAGTTGCCAATTTCATCCAAAAACAAGGTGCCGCCATCGGCCGCTTCAAAACGCCCGACCCGGGTTTTGGTTAGGCCACTATAGGCACCGGCTTCGGCTCCGAACAGCTCAGCTTCCATCAGCTCCGCTGGCAGCGCGCCCATATTGACCTTCAGAAATGGCTGTTTACTGCGACTGGAATTGGCATGCAGCACGCTGGCGATACCCTCTTTGCCGGCACCATTCGGGCCGGTGATCAGTACCGCCGCTTGTGACGGCGCCAGTTGCAGCGTCATTTGCAGCAGCTGTTGCATCTGGCGGCTGGCAAACACCAAACCACAGAGATCTTTACCGGCAAACAGGTTTTGCTGTTGTTGCTGCGCCAGTTGCTGTTGCTGCTGCAGTTGCGCCAGCCTGACGGCATTAGCAACAGTCAGCAACAGACGCTGGTCATCCCAGGGCTTGGCGATATAGTCCACCGCACCGGCTTTTATCAGCTCCACCACCATACTGAGCTGGGTCCAGGAAGTCATCAGAATAATCGGTAGCGCCGGAAACTGCTGGCGGATCTGATAAAACAACGCCCGTCCCTGTTCGCCATCACTGACGCCGGCGGCAAAATTCATATCCTGCAGCAGTAAGTCTGGTTTGGCACTGGCTAATAGCGTCAGCGCTTCAGCCGGTGTTGCCGCCAGCAATACCTGATAGCCGTGCAGGCTAAACAGCGTTTGCAGGGCGCCGCCAATAGCGGGATTATCGTCAAGTACCAGTATTTTTATCATTTATTATAAGGTCTTGGTTGCCGTAGCCGGAGAGACCCGGGTTGCCAGACGCGCAGGATACCATGTTGCCAAACTGACACAAAGTAGTAACAACAGCACCGTCAATGGCAACAGATACCACGGCAGCGCTGGCATACTCAGTACCTTAGATAGCTGTTGTTGCAGTAATAGCGCTAACAGCACACCAGCCGCCGCGCCGGTTAGCGTAGTCAGCCAGCTCTCCGTTAATACCTCCAGCATAATCCGCGGCCGGCTGGCACCCAGTGCCCGTTTAATGCCAATTTCTTTTTGCTGCTGTACCCCATGAAACAGCGCATGGCTATAGGCTGAAATCATGGCTACCAGTAACATCAGTGCACTTAGTACCGCCAGCAGCGTCGCCAGCCCGCTTTCACTACGAAATAGCGTTTGGTGTAATTCCCGGAAACTCTGAATAGTACCGATATCGGTTTCCAGCTCTACCCCTCTCAGCACCTGAGGTAGCTGCTGGCGCACCTGTTCCAGTTGACCTGGGGCCGTTTTTACCAGTAACTGATAACCATAATCGGCGCCCGGCAAACTGTAGTAACTATAGCTGGCATAATACTGATCATCAGCATAACGCTGCATAAACACATCTGCGACCACCCCGACCACAGTACCGCGGCTCACAGCTTGCCCAACCGGACTTTGCTCACCGAACAAGCGTTTCGCCAGTTTGTCACTGATCACCAGAGCATCGGTACCCTGATCGGTTTCTTCCAGCCAACGCCCCTGCAGCAATGGTAAGTCCAGCACTTCTTTTACTGCGATACCGTTAATTTGCACCGGTACCATACCGACATCTGTTGTGTCTTGCCGCTCCGGCACAAAGATATTGCCATTCATCCCGCCAAATACTAGCGGGCTCTGATTGCTCCAGCTTACGGCAACCACTCCCGGCATACTTTGCACCGCTGCCAGTTGCCGGCTGATTAATTCATCCAGGGCCGGCTGTTGCCGCAGCTCAGGCAAGGTAGGCTTTAACGGCACCCGCAACAGCTGATCTAACTGCAGGCCAGTATCCTGATTAGCCAGTTGCCGTGCTTGCCAGGCCAAGACCGCACTATTGGTTAGTAAGGCAAGGGTTAAGGCCAGCTGCACCAATAATAGGGCGGTAATCACTTTGCGTCTTAATAACGACTTCAGTAATAAAGAAAAGCTCATCAGCGACTCCTCAGGCTTTTAGTTGCTGATTCAGCGGGCTGTAAGAAGCGCGCCAGGCAGGGTAAAGTGTAACCAGATAACTCGACAGCACCGCCACGGCTAACATCGCCAGCAGCAGCGAGGGTTGCCAGTTGGTCAGCGCCGAGGTAGCCGGTAATAACTGATTGATCAGTAGCAACATCAGGACTGCGAACAGCAGTGCCAACACAAAAGCTAACAGACCATTAACCAGTACATCGGTCAGCAACTGGCTTTGTAGCTGTAAGCGGCTGGCACCCAAGGCCCGGCGTAAACTAAACTCAAATTGACTGGCCAGATAACGGTTTAACGACAAATGGCTGGCATTAAACAGACACACCAGTAAAAACAATAACGACACGACGGCAAAGGCATCCAACTGCCGATTACGGGCATTAAAGGCTTCTGCAATCTCGAGGATATTGTGGAGTTTATTGGCGCTGGGGCGAGGATGACGGCCAGCCTCTTTCTCACTGGCAACCAGATTATCCATAAACTGCTGATAGGCTTTTACCTGCTCCGGAGTATCCAGCTGCACCCAAAACTGTGCCTGGTAGTACTCGCCTTGCCGGCCGGTTTGCGCAAAATTCTGGTTGTAATCCAGATCATCGCGGATCTGGGTTGTGGTATTCGATTTCAACGCTAAATCATAGGCCGTCTCCCAGGGTAAATAGATCTCTTCTACCTCACTGGTCGCCAGGCCGTTATTCACATCGTATAATCGCGGCAGCATCTGCCAGTTATCCAATACCCCAACAATAGTAAATAACTCACCATCCAATAGTAAACGCTCACCCAACACCTGCGTACGGCCAAAAAATTTTAACGCAGCGTTAGCGTGTAATATCAGCTCCATGCGGGCACTGTTATCAGCCCAGGTTTGACCATGCAAAAAAGGCGCATTAAACAAGCTAAAAAAATCGCGCTGAGTGACCCGAATCGTTACCGGTGTCGGGCCATTCGTCGTGTCAGGTAAACGGGCGTAGCCGGCACTTTGAAACATCGCGGCCTGCGCACTAGGGATCCCTGAGCTACTAAGCTTTTCAACTAATTGATAATTATGAATACGCATCGGTTCAACACAGGTATCACAAGCTTGTTGTACCGCATTAATCCTTGGGAAGAATAAGGTCTGGCTTTTCTCCGGCAAAGGATCGCGGTTCATCCAGTAATATAGCGTTGCGTTACTGAAAAACACGCCCAGACCAATACTTAAAATCATCAGCGTCAACGCGTAAGGCAGCGGTGCCCTTTTGATATTGTGCAGCGACAGCCGCAAATAGTAGCTAAAGTTTTGCATTGGATCCCCTTACTGATTGACAGCCAGCGGTTGATAGACGGTGGCTTCGCTTAGCATGCCATCGACAATTTGCACATGCCGGCCGGCGCGACGTGCCTGCTCGGGATCATGGGTCACCATTAAAATGGTACAGCCTTCACGGTTAAGCTGCTCCAGCAATTCCATCACCTGGCGGGCCATTAACGAATCCAGATTACCAGTGGGTTCGTCGGCCAGCAGAATGCGGGGAGAACCGGCAAGGGCCCTGGCAATTGCTACCCGCTGCTGCTGACCACCAGATAATTGCCCCGGAAGATAGCTGCGCCGCCCGGCCAGCCCGACGCGCTCCAGTGCCTGCTCTACGCGCTGTTTACGCTCGGCACTGCTAAAACCACGATAGCGCAGTGGCAGCTCAATATTGTCGTAGATGCTGAAATCTTTGATTAAATTAAAGCTCTGAAAAATAAAGCCGATTTTTTCATTACGTAGCGCCGACAATGCCCGGTCTGACAGGCCTTGCACCGCCTGACCATCGAGCAGATAATCGCCACTGTCGAAGCTTTCCAGGGTACCCAGAATATTCAACAGCGTGGATTTGCCTGAACCGGACGGACCGGTCAGGGCGACAAATTCACCTTCGCTGACGTTTAAGTGAATGTCGCGCAGCGCCTGGGTTTCAATCAGTTCAGTGCGAAAAGCTTTATTTAAGTTATTAATTTTTATCATGGTTTGGTCCTGACTTAATTTAAATTAACGCGAGCCTGGTCTTTGAATTCGCTCAGGTTAGAAATCACCCACTGCTCGCCCTCGCTGGCACCGCTAAGAATTTCTACCCACTGCACTGATAAGGCGCCCAACTCAACCGGTTTTTTCACCGCCTGCCCCTGCACCAATTGATAGGCCACCTTGCCACCGCCGGAAGCAACAAAATCACCACGGGGAATTTTCAGCACATTCTGTTTTTCTTCCAGAATCACCCGCGCCGTCAGACGCTGACTCTGGCGCAAACTCTGGGCGTCGTTATCAGCAAAACGTACCCTGGCACTGACCTGATTGTTGCGTACTTCCGGCGCCACTGAGCTGATCTGGCCCGGCAACTGTTGATTACCCACCGTGATCTCCACTGTCATGCCGGGCACTAACTCACGGGCGTAGCTCTCAGGTACCTGCAATTCTGCTTCATAACGGGTTAAATCAATTACGGTAAGTAACATCTGGCCGGCCAGCACATGACTTTGCTGCTCGACCAGCCAATTACCCAATTGACCGGTAACCGGGGCTTTAATATCGAGTGCCTGTAACTTACGTGCCAGCTCGGTCACTACCAGATTCTGACGTTGAATATCCTGCTGCCGGGATTTTTGTTCAAAAGCCAGTTTATCTTTTGCCAACGCAACCTTGCGCTCGGCATGGGCGAACTCCAGCTCAGTCTGGGTTAACCTGTCCTGCGCCACGTCAAAATCCAGTTTGCGGATCACGCCTAGATCGATCGACTGCTGCGCCCGTTGCAGTTCACGCCGGGCTGCCAGCAAATTGACCTGAGCCGTATTTAAGATTTGCTCCATATCCAGTTGTTGCTCGCGAGCCTGCAAGGACGCGCGCTCAGCATCGGATTGTAAGGAGCTTAACACCGCCTGTTGCTGCTGAAATTCGCTCAACAACGCCGGGCTGCTGATCCGTGCTAGTAACTCCCCAACCTGCACTGATTCGCCGGGCTGTTTAAAAAATTCAATTTGTCCGGCTTCCTGGCTGTAAAGTGTCGGCGCATTGGCAGCAACAATCCGGCCTTGTGCTGCGATATCCCGCACCAGGGCACCGCGCTCCACAGTCGCAATTTGTACTTGCTGACGCGGGATCACCAAAGAGGCATAGCCACTGCTTTGTTGCCAAATCAGTAAAGTGGCGAGCGCGATACTGGCCGGCAGCAGAGCCCACAGCAATTGCTTTTTCCGGTTTGGTGTTTTGCTCAGTAGCCTATCCTGACTGGCGGTACTCTGAATTGAAACTGGCTGCATTCTATTTGTCCGTGCTGAAAGTTTGCGGTAACTCATTTCCTATAGCAATTTTAATGCCAAAACTTATGCTATTGTTTTTATTGAATTTAAAAGCGAAGCAGTAGCTTTTAAAGTGTCCGCGGACAGTACGATTGTCCGCGAGGCATGGTGCGGACAGCCGGCCAGCTGGGCGCTGGGGGCACTGCATGCTAAACTAGCGGCAATTCTCACAGGAGCGGTTATGTATCAGGATGCCCCACGGGCTGGCTTTGCACGACGCTTAGCGGCCATTATTTATGATGTGTTAATTCTCTGTGCGCTGATTATGCTGGCTGCAGGACTCGCCATGCTGTTAGTCCAGCTTCTGGTATGGAGTTCGGTGATCACGCTGTTACCCGGGCAGGACATCGCCGGTTATATCACCAGTAGCTGGCGTCGGTGGGTGTATTTTACCTATCTGCTTAGCGTTATCTTCGGCTTTTATGTCTACTTTTGGTGTAAAGCAGGCCAAACGCTGGGGATGCGGGCCTGGCGCTTACTGGTCGTCAGTCAAAGCGGACAACCCTTAACCGCAATACAGGCATTGGCCAGAGCCATACTGGCGATTGGCAGCCTTGGTAATATCTGGCTTTGGTTGCGCTGGGGCAAGGGGCTGGCATTGCAGGATCAACTGACCAACAGTCAGATGATTGTGCTTAGTAAAGAGCAAAGCAAGGTGCTGAATTTACATAAAACAGCCCGCTAAAGCGGGCTGAGTAAGGTTCGGTACGTACACCTAGATTTTTCGCCGCATAAAGTACAGCGAAATAGCAATAAACAGCAGGCTGGGTACAGCAGCACCAGCTAATGGCGGCAACTGATACACCAGCGCCAGCGGCCCGAATACCTCGTTACTCATATAAAAGCCAAAACCAGTCAGAATGCCCAGCAATACTCTGGCCGCCATGGTTACGCTACGGAGCGGGCCAAAGATAAACGACAAGGCTAACAGCAGCATCGCCGCCACTGTCACCGGCTGCAGGACTTTGCGCCAGTACGCCAGCTCATAGCGACTGGCTTCCTGGCCATTCTGCTGTAAATATTCGACATAATCGCTCAGCCCACGCAGTGACAGCATTTCAGGTTTGATGCTGACCACGCTCAGTTTGTCTGGTGTCAGAGTAGAACGCCAGGGCTGACTGGGCAGGCGCTGCTGTGAAATTTGCTCCTCACCGAAGGTCAGCTCAGTAACCTGTTGCAGGCGCCAGGCATCATCAAAATACTGTGCTGTTTCCGCCCGCACCACTTTTGCCAGTGCCAGATCGGCCTGAAAATGATAGATGATGACATCTTTCAGGTTACCGAGGTCATCCACTTCTTTGATATTAACAAAGCTGTCACCATCTTTGGCCCAGACGCCCTGGCGCGCAGCAAATACATTACCATCAGAAATCGCTTTAATTCTCAGCTCCCGCGCCGCACGGTCAGTAATGGGTGCGCCCCACTCTGCCACTGCCATCATCACCAGCACCATCAGCACTGCTGATTTCATTACCGAATTGATAATATTCAGCCGTGATAGGCCGGCAGCCTGCATCACCACCAGCTCGCTGCTACTGGCCAGCATGCCAAGACCAATCAAACCACCGATCAGCGCTGCCATGGGGAAAAACATGACCAGATCGCCCGGAACACTGTACAAGGTGAACAACGCCGCATGTACCATATCGTAATATCCGCGGCCGATAGAGCGCATTTGATCGATAAAACGGAACATTGACGATAAGGCTAACAGCACGCTTAACGTCAGTAAGGTTGTCGTAAGAATGGTGCGGCCAATATAGAGGTCTAGTATTTTTAACATCTTAACGCCCCGCTACCCAGGCCCGGATTTTTTGCGCCCCTTCTCGGCTACGCAAAATCAACAAGCTACCAAGTAATAAACCCGCGCCATGCAGCCACCACATGCCCCATTGCGCCGGGATCTTGCCATCTTCTAACGCTGAGCGGGCGATAATCAGTAGAGCGTAATAACCCAGATACAGTAGTAATGCCGGTAATAAGCGGCCAAATTTGCCCTGCCGTGGATTAACCCGGCTCAATGGCACCGCTATCAACGTTAGGATCGGTATCGATAACGGAATCGCGATCCGCCAGTGCCACTCGGCGATGGCTTCATTACTGCTTTCCTGCAGCAACGCAGGTGTACTCAGACTGGACAGTTTGCGCCGGCGCTGCTCCACTTCCTGTTCACGGATCTGAATTTGGTAACGGTCAAACTCTATTACCTCATAAGCCGGTGACTGGCCATCGCCGGCATAACGACGGCCCTGCTCCAGTGTCAGCAACTGGGCTCCGGTTTGCGGATCTTCATAGACAGCACCAGCCGAAGCGTAGACGATTGCCTGCTCATTACTGCCTTCTTTGTCACTGTTTTGCGCGACGAACACCCGGGCCAACTGATTACCGGAACGGCTGACATCCTGCACAAAAATCACCGCTTTTTCATTCGAGGTATGCTGAAAACGGCCGGGGATCAGCGAAAACAAACCGGCATCCGACTCTGCCCGCTCCAGCAGCTGATACTCGCGTTCGGTAGCCCAGGGGCTAAAATACAGAGTGACGCTGCCGGCCAGGATTGCCATCAAGACTGACAGCAGTAGCGTGAGCCGGGTCACATACCATTCGCTGACGCCGGTAGCATGCAACACGGTCATTTCGCTGTCGGCATAAATACGGCCATAGGCCACTAAAATGCCCAAAAATGCACTTAGCGGTAAAATAATGACCGCCAGTTGTGGCAGCTTCAGTGCAACAATACTCATCACTAGCTGACCGGGAATTTCGCCTTCAGAGGCATCGGCCAGAATTTTTACAAAGCGTTGACTGATAATAATAGTGGTCAGAATAACAAAGACAGCTAACTGAGCGCGAAAGACTTCACCAATCAGATAACGAAAAATAATCAAAAATGCCCCCTAAAAACCTGTCTTTTCTCTGGAAAGCTGGTGATTTTTCAGTAAACTTGGTATTTATACACTTTATTATCAGCGAAAGCCGGCTTAAATCCGAATTTTTTTAAGTAAAGCCGGTAAAATTCCACCAAGGTAAGCTAGCGCTGCCGTGCGCGATACGCCCGCACATCACCGGGTACTGTCTGCGCCAATAGTAGCACAGTCTCTTAGAATCAGGAGTAAACATGGAGTTCAGCGTTAAAAGCGGAAGTCCGGAAAAACAACGCAGTGCCTGCATTGTGGTCGGTGTGTACGAGCCACGCCGGCTGTCCGCCGTAGCCGAGCAACTGGATAAAATCAGTGAGGGCTATATCAGTAACTTATTACGCCGCGGCGATCTGGAAGGCAAACCAGGCCAGATGCTGTTACTGCACCATGTGCCCAATGTTTTAAGTGAGCGTGTATTATTGGTTGGTTGTGGCAAAGAGCGCGAATTAGATGAGCGCCAATACCGTCAGATCATCGCCAAAACCATTAGCACCCTGAACGAAACCGGCTCGATGGAAGCGGTATGCTTTTTATCCGAGCTGCATGTTAAAGGCCGCGATACCTACTGGAAAGTGCGCCATGCGGTGGAAACCACCCAGGATTGCCTCTACGTCTTTGATAAGCTGAAAAGCAAAAAGGACGAAACCCGCCGCCCGCTGCGTAAAATTGTGTTTAATGTGCCGACCCGCCGCGATCTGACCATTGGCGAGCGCGCAGTGGAACATGGTTTAGCTATCGCCGCCGGTATTAAACAGTGTAAAGATGTTGGGAATATGCCGCCGAATATCTGTACCCCGGCCTATCTGGCCGAACAGGCGTCAGCACTGAGCAAGTTATCGGACAAGGTCAGCGTTGAAGTATTGGGCGTAGCCGAAATGTCAGCTCTGGGCATGAACTCCTACCTGGCGGTTGGCCGCGGTTCAGTGAATGAACCGAAAATGTCGGTGATCAAATATCAGGGCGCGGCCGATAACAGCGCGCCGGTGGTACTGGTTGGTAAGGGTCTGACCTTCGACTCCGGCGGTATCAGCCTGAAACCGGGCGATGGCATGGATGAGATGAAGTTTGATATGTGTGGTGCCGCCTCAGTGCTGGGTACCATGCAGGCAGTGATTAACCTGCAGTTACCGGTAAATATCGTCGCGGTGCTGGCAGCAGCAGAAAATATGCCAGATGCCAACGCTTACCGGCCAGGTGATATCCTGACCACCATGTCAGGCCAAACCGTCGAAGTGCTGAATACCGATGCCGAAGGCCGGCTGGTGCTATGCGATGCGCTGACCTATGTCGAACGCTTTGACCCTGAGCTGGTGATTGATGTGGCGACCCTGACCGGTGCCTGCGTGATTGCACTGGGTAAACATGCCTCTGGCCTGCTGAGTAACCATAACCCATTGGCGCATGAGCTGTTGAACGCTTCAGAGCAAAGCGGTGATCGCGCCTGGCGCCTGCCGCTGTGGGATGAGTATCAGGATCAGCTGGAGAGCCCGTTTGCTGACTTTAGCAACCTGGGTGGCCGCGCTGCCGGTACCATTACTGCCGCTTGCTTTCTGTCACGCTTTACCCGCAAGTATCACTGGGCACACCTGGATATCGCCGGTACCGCCTGGCGCAGTGGGGGTAAAGACAAAGGTTCAACCGGCCGGCCGGTCGCATTGCTGACCCAGTTCCTGATCAATCGTACTGGTCAGCAGCAGGATCACTGATGCTGGTTACCTTCTATGTGCTGGCTGAGCAAAGTGCTGTAGCCAGTACCGGTTCCCAAGCTAATGAGCTGACGCCTGCGCCAGCTCATTTTGCTTTAGCCTGCCAGCTTTGTGCCCAGCTGTACCGCGCCAAACAACGGGTTTTCGTATATACTGCCGACCAGCAAAGTGCCGAGCTGCTGGACGAGTTGTTATGGCAATTTGAACCCGACAGCTTTGTGCCACATAACCTGGCCGGCGAAGGTCCACAACGCGGCGCGCCGGTAGAAATTGGCTGGCAGGCGCCAAAAACCAGCCGCCAGGTGTTAATTAACCTGGCCGACCAGGTGCCGGATTTTGCCCGGCGCTTTAACCAGATCATTGAATTTGTGCCCGCCGAGCCAACGCTAAAAGCGCAGGCGCGGGAACGCTACAAGCAGTATCGACAGGCGGGCATTCTGCCGGAAACGATTACTGCCGACTGAATTTACAGGTATCACTCAGATGGAAAAAACCTTTAACCCCAGTGAAATAGAACAGGCGATGTATCAGGCCTGGGAAAGCAAGGGCTATTTTAAACCGAACGGCGACAACCGGCCGGGTAATAACTACTGCATTATGATCCCGCCGCCAAATGTTACCGGTAGCCTGCATATGGGGCATGCATTCCAGCAAACCATTATGGATGCGCTCACCCGCTATCAGCGGATGCAGGGTAAAAATGCGCTGTGGCAAGTTGGTACTGACCACGCCGGTATCGCCACCCAGATGGTAGTAGAGCGTAAACTGGCGCAGGAAGGTCTGCCCGGCCGCGCCGAGCTTGGCCGCGACAAATTTATTGAAAAGGTTTGGCAATGGAAGGCTGAATCCGGCGGTACCATTACCTCGCAAATGCGCCGCCTGGGTAACTCGGTCGATTGGGACCGTGAACGCTTTACCATGGATGCCGGCCTGTCGAATGCCGTGCAGGAAGTCTTTGTCCGGCTGTATGAAGATGATTTGATTTACCGCGGCAAACGCCTGGTAAACTGGGATCCGAAACTGCATACCGCGATTTCGGATCTGGAAGTCGAGAACAAAGAGCAAAAGGGCCAGTTCTGGCACCTGCGTTATCCGCTCGCCGATGGCGTAAAAACTGCTGATGGTAAAGACTATCTGGTGGTGGCAACTACCCGCCCGGAAACCATGCTCGGTGACAGCGCCGTTGCGGTAAACCCGGATGACGAGCGCTATAAAGATCTGATTGGCAAAGCCATACTGTTACCCCTTGCCAACCGCCGCATCCCGATTATCGCTGACGAGCATGCCGACATGACCAAAGGCAGCGGCTGCGTCAAGATCACGCCGGCGCATGACTTTAATGACTACGAAGTTGGTAAACGTCATCAGTTGCCGCTGATTAATGTGATGACCCCGGATGCGACTATCCGTCAGAGCGCGGACTGCTACCATATTAATGGCCAGCCGAATACCGAACTGCAGATTGCCATCCCGGCTGAATATCAGGGCCTGGACCGCTATGAAGCCCGCAAAGCCATCGTTGCCGCCTTTGATGCCGCCGGCTTACTGGAAAAAATTGAAGAGGTCAACAACACCCTGCCTTATGGTGATCGCAGCGGCGTGGTAATTGAGCCGATGCTGACTGATCAGTGGTATGTGCGGGTTGCGCCACTGGCGAAAACGGCGACCGAAGCGGTAGAAAACGGCGATATTCAGTTTGTGCCAAAACAATACGAGAATATGTACTACAGCTGGATGCGTGATATTCAGGATTGGTGTATCTCGCGTCAGCTGTGGTGGGGCCACCGCATTCCAGCCTGGTATGATGCCGACGGCGGGGTTTATGTCGGTCGTAGCGAAGCTGAGGTGCGCAGCAAATATCAGCTGGCAGCTAGCGTCAGCCTGAGTCAGGACAACGACGTGCTGGACACCTGGTTTAGTTCGGCGCTGTGGACCTTCTCGACGCTGGGTTGGCCAGAGCAAACCGAAGACTTAAAGAACTTCCATCCTACCGATGTGTTAGTGACCGGCTTCGACATTATTTTCTTCTGGGTTGCCCGGATGATCATGATGACCATGCACTTTATTAAAGATGCCGATGGTAAGCCGCAAGTGCCCTTTAAGACGGTTTATGTCACCGGCCTGATCCGGGATGAAAACGGCGATAAGATGTCAAAATCCAAGGGTAATGTGATTGACCCGCTGGATATGATTGACGGCATTACGCTGGACGCACTGCTGGAAAAACGCACTGCCAATATGATGCAGCCGCAGCTGGCAAAGAAAATTGCCGACCGTACCAGCAAGCAGTTCCCGGAGGGTATTCCGGCCAGCGGCACCGATGCGGTGCGTTTTACGCTGGCAGCGCTTGCGTCTACCGGGCGTGATATCAACTGGGATATGAAGCGCTTAGAAGGCTACCGTAACTTCTGCAATAAACTGTGGAATGCCAGCCGCTATGTGTTGATGAATACCGAAGGTCAGGACTGCGGCTTTAACAGCAACGATAAGGTGCTGTCACTGGCTGATAAATGGATCCTGGCACAATACCAGCAAACGGTAAAACAAGTACGGCATTACTTCGACAGCTATCGCTTTGACCTAGCTGCTACTGCACTGTATGAGTTTACCTGGAACCAGTTCTGTGACTGGTATCTGGAGCTGACCAAGCCGGTGTTGTTCAAAGGCTCTGAAGCAGAGCAGCGCGGCACCCGCCATACGCTGATCACCGTGCTGGAAAGCTTGTTACGCCTGATGCATCCGATTATGCCTTATATCACGGAAAGTATCTGGCAAGCCGTTAAGCCACTGGCCGGTATTAACAGCGACAGCATTATGCTGGCCGCCTATCCGGTTTATCAGGCCGAGCTGGTGGATGAGACGGCGCAGGCTGATCTGGAATGGTTAAAAGCCGTGATCACCGCTATCCGTAACGTGCGTGGCGAAATGAATATTGCGCCATCTAAGCCATTAACGGTATTGCTGCGTAATCTGAATGCAGAAGAGCTGCGCCGACTGGAGCAAAACCGTAACTTCCTGCTGGTAATGGCGAAACTGGACAGCCTGGAGGTATTGGCTACTGACGCTAAAGCGCCAGCCAGCGCCACTCAGCTGATTGGCAGCATGGACCTGCTGATCCCAATGGCCGGTTTAATTGATAAAGCAGCAGAACTTGGCCGTATTGCTAAGCAACTGGAAAAAACCCAGCAAGAATTATCCCGGGTTGCCGCTAAGCTGAATAACGAAGGCTTTGTTGCCAAGGCACCGGAAGCAGTGCTGGAGAAGGAACGCGCCAAACTGGCGGAACTGGAGCAGGCAGTAAGCAAACTGCAGGCGCAGCATACCGAAATCGCCGCCCTCTGATCAGCAGCGCTAGTTATGATAGCGCGAAACTGCGCCTTACAAGCCCGAACTGGCGTGACCGGTTTGGGCTTTTTTCTGTTTAAATTTCAATTGTGCTGCAGAAATTTTTTGCTATGATGCACGGGTTTGTCTGCCGAAAGAACAGGCAAACCCGTGTTGCATACTTATGCACGTTTCAGCGTGGTCTAGTCAAAGATGCAATGCCGTAGTCCGCTCCGTTGAGTTGTAAATCTGCTGCAACGGTTCAGTTAACTTTGCCGGCTATCCCGGCTTTTATTACGAGAATAAGCAACCATGTCAGCAGATGCTTCTTTAGAGAGTCTGGCCGAACCTATTGCCGCGGCGGCCGAAGCGGCCGCCCTTGCAGCACCCTCTGCCTTAAGCTTAATTCCACCGATCGTGGTATTGGTTTTTGCGGTTTGGTTAAAACGCCCGATACTGGCGTTAGTATTGGGTGCAGTGGTCGGTTTGTTATTACTCAGCCCCACTGAGTCGCTTTCAAACTTTTCCGATATTGCCGTCGACGTGATGCAGGATGAAACCATCGGCTGGTTAATTCTGGTCTGTGCCGGCTTTGGTGCGCTAATTGGCTTATTAATTCATACTGGCGGTGCAGTGGCATTTGGTCGTTTCGGCGCTCAGAAAGCCAAAGGCCAACGTTCATCGATGTTTATGACCTTTATTATGGGCTGTATTATCTTTGTCGATGACTATCTAAATGCGCTGTCGGTTGGCGAAGCGATGAAGCGCGTTACCGATAAATTTAAAGTATCACGCCAAAAGCTGGCTTATATCGTCGATTCTACCGCTGCACCAATTTGTGTGCTGGTCCCAATCTCTACCTGGGCGGTGTTCTTTGGCGGCTTACTGGAGGATAACGATATCGCCGAGAAAGGCAAAGGTGTCGCAGTCTATATTGAAGCCATCCCTTATATGCTGTACCCGATTCTGGCGGTTATCATGGTGATGCTGGTAACACTAAAGCTGATGCCAGACATTGGGCCGATGAAAAAGGCCGAATTAGCCATGCAACAAGGTAAGCCTATCGAATGCGAACTGGCCGATTCACCAAGTCAGCCGGTGCGTCTGCAGCATCATGCTGCTGAAGAAATGCCGTACCATACCAGCGATGAATATGCTGTCAACTCAATTGAAGAAGAGTTTGAAAGCAGCAATAAGCAGGGCAAGGTGCATAACTTTATGGTACCGATGCTGTCGCTGATTGTGTTTACCGTATTGCTGGGTGACTCGCTAAGCGAACCCGATGTATTAAAAGGCGTGATTGCTGCGCTGGTATTCTCGCTGATTTACTACGGTGTACAAAAGCTGATGTCGCTGTCTGAGATGATGGACGTGATGATGAATGGTTTTAAAACCATGCTGCCAGCCATCAGTACTGTTATCGCCGCCTTTATCTTTAAAGATGTCTGCGACAAATTAGGCCTGCCACTGTTCGTGATCGAAAATTTGGCGCCTTATATGACTGCACAAATGCTACCGGCACTGGTATTTCTCGCCATGGCGTTACTGGCCTTTGCTACCGGCTCAAGCTGGGGGATTTTTGCGGTATCCATTCCGATTGTAATGCCACTGGCCACCGCCGTCGATGCCAATATTCCACTGGTTATCGGCGCCCTGTTATCTGCCAGCTCTTTTGGCAGCCAGGCTTGTTTCTACAGTGATTCCACAGTACTGGCTGCGCAGGGCTCGGGTTGTAACCTGATGAGCCATGCGATTACACAATTCCCATACGCTTTAATTGCGGCGATTATTGCCTTTGTTGGCTTTATCGTTATCGCTTAAGCGTTACATAGCGGGGATGTCTGACATCCCCGCTGCTTTATCCAGTTACAAACTACGATAAATGTCCAACACACCGTTAATTACAAACTGCACAGCAATAACTGACAAAATCAAACCAAACAACCGGGTAATAATTTCTTTACCGGTCTCTCCGATATACCTTACCAATACATGGGCATAAATCATTGCCAGATAACAGGAAAAAGTGGTGATACCTATTGCCAGAAATACGGTGATAAAGTGCCATACACTCTGCGCTTCACTGGTTAGGATCATCACGGTGGCAATGGCACCCGGGCCAGCAATAAAAGGAATAGCCAGCGGAATAATCGACACATCTTTCGCCAGTTTGCCATCCGGATTAGGCTCTTTGCCGGTGGCTTCCTCGCCATCATCCAGACCTTTTTGCATCATGCTCATTGCAATACCAAATAAAATCAGGCCACCGGCAATCCGGAAGGCCTCCAGCGTGATGCCGAAAACTTTAAAGATAAAGCTACCAAGCAGACCAAACAGCAGGAAAATGCCCGCCGATACCAGTGTCGAGCGCTTGGCTGCACGGGCTCTCTGCGCAGCGTTAGCATTCGGCAGCAGTGACACAAAAATAAAAGCTGTGGTTAACGGATTTACCACCACAAAAAGCGCGGTAATGGCAATTAACCAATAATCGATCAGTAAAGTAACAGACATCGCAGATTCCAATAACAGCAGTATTTTAACTGCTTATTCTAGCAGATATTTATTATTACTAAACCTGGGGCCGCACCCGTTGAATACCGACATAAGCTTTTAAATATACGTTACAACAACACAGCCATTTTGCTACAATTGCCGCAATTTTAGTCTGGTCAGGAGTCAGGTTATGCCCGTCAGTTCGCAACATAAGGTTTATCTACCCGCGTCGGCCCGCGATAATCAATATCTGCTGGCTGAGTTTGCTTTATCAGATGAGTTAGTGGCCCGCTACCCGGCAAGCAGCACAGAGGCTCCTTACCAGGCGCTGTATCAGGCGTTAAGCCAAAAGCTGTTTGAATTGGCCGATCAGTTTGGCCTGCGCAATGTGCACCTGATTGCGAACGGCAAAACCCCGGTAGTGCGCTTTCACCAGGAAGCCTATGTGCTGCAAACCGCCGAGCAAATTCTGTTTTTCTATAACCCCAGCTACCATGAAGCCCAGCATAGCTTCTATGATGCCAAAGTGCGGGCACGGAAAATTAGCCTGTTGTTTCTGGCAACCGAGCAGCCACTGCGCTCTAATGCCGCAGCCTTTCATCAGCAGGTGACGACATTACTGACTGAGCTGCGTAACCGCCTGGCATTGGCAGAGCTGAAAATCAAAGTCCGTGATCACCAGCATCTGACCTATGATTTATTCGCCAAAGCCAAAGGCAGTAAAGAAAGCTACGGCTATAAACTGCGCTCTATTGATGCCCGCTATAAAGCCCGGCAAGCGGAACTGCCGGCCCATAGCGCCCTGACTTATGTGATTGTCAATTTACCGCTCAGCCGGCGGCTAAAAGAGCAGGTAAAGCTGGATCTGCACAGCAGCAGCCCCTATCTGCCGCTATATCAGCATATCGCCGATCACTTTGTCTCGGCCTGTCAGCAAGAAAAACTGCAACATCTGGCCGTGCTGGCCAATGGTTTATTACCGCTGGTCCGCAATAGCCAGTTTGATAAAAGCAGCCAGGGCACAGAGTTGCAGATGATTGGTTTTGACCCTAGCGCCAAACAAGGCCAGCTGGTCAGCGATCTGCAGGGCGATAAGCTGGTAGAAATGATGCAGCTGATCATTTTCGCCACGCCAGACGATCAAACCGATATGGGTTATGGCCGCTTTATGAATGAAGTAGAAAGCGCGCTGCGCCGCTTTGCCAAAGCGGTAAATCTACAACCAGAGCGCGATGATTTAACCGTGCGCTTCCATCAGCATATTAGTTACCATAACTAGCTGGTTCAGACTCAGGGCCGCTATTATGGCCCTGAGTTACCCCCTTTTAGTCTCGCAAGCGCCACTCCTCCCGGGCAGCATAGAGCACCGGCACCATAAAGACGCTCAGTAGCACAAACAGCATGCCGCCGAGTGTCGGTATTGCCATTGGGATCATCAGATCAGCACCGCGGCCAGTGGAGCTAAGCACCGGTAATAGCGCCAGTATCGTGGTGGCAGACGTCATTAAACAGGGGCGAATGCGTTTGGCTGCCGCCGCACACACTAACTCGCGTACTTCAGCACGGCTGCGTGCCGGCCGGGCGGCAAATTGCTGTTTCAGGTAAGTCGCCATCACGATGCCATCGTCGACAGCAATACCAAATAAGGCTAAAAACCCGACCCAGACCGCGATACTCAGGTTATAACTTTGCAGATTAAACAGCTCACGCAGATTGGCGCCAAACCACTGGCTGTTTAAAAAGTCCGGTTGTGCGAACGCATCCAGCGCGATAAAACCGCCAGCCCAGGCAATGGCAATGCTGCTGAAAATCATCAGCGCGGTACTGACCTGCTTAAACTGTAAATACAGCAACATAAACACCAAGGTCAGCGCCAGCGGCACCAACCAGCTTAGTGTCGCCGCAGCACTTTGCTGTTGCTGGTAACTGCCGGCAAACTGATAACTGACACCGGCCGGCAATGTCAGCTCGCCCTGGCTAAGCAGTTGTTGCAAATAAGCCTCTACCTGCGCGACCGCTTCGACATCGGCGATACCCCGCTCTGCACCAAAGGTAATGTAGGCGGTTAAAAAGCTGTTTTCCGAGCGGATCATCTGTGGGCCACGCTCGTAGCGGATTTCTGCCAGTTCAATTAACGGCACACTATAGCCGGCGGGCGTCGCCATTAGTACTTGAGCTATCGCCTCCAGACTATCGCGTTGCTCGCGTTGATAACGCACCCGGATCGGATAACGCTCGCGCCCCTCGACGGTGCGACCGGCATCCATCCCGGCCAGAGCAGTACTTAAGCTTTGCTGCACTTGTTGCATACTTAAACCATGCCGTGCGATTTGCTGCCGATTGGGCGTGACAATTAAATACGGCTGGCCCACCACCCGGTCGGCATTTACGGTGAGTGGCGAAATGGCCGGGGCGTCGCGCAATGCCGCCTCAAACGCCAGCGCAATCTGCTCCAGCGTGGCTAAATCAGGCGCCTGTAGCTTAATACCCATCGCCGCGCGCATGCCGGTTTGCAACATCAGTAACCGGGTTTCGATCGGCTGCAGCTTAGGTGCCGAGGTCACGCCGGGCAATTGCGCTGCCTGCACGATTTCCTGCCAGATATCATCCGGACTTTTGATATGCTCACGCCACTGCCGGTAAGGCCGGCCGCGCGGATCAATAATTAACTCACCATCGCTATCGCGCACAAAGCTGTCAGTTTGCCGGTCATATTTAAAATACAGCCGCTTGCCCCGGGCATCGGTTTTATATTCGCTGTGATATTGGATCAGCGTTTCAATCATCGATAACGGCGCCGGATCCAGCGCACTGTCGGCACGGCCAATTTTACCCACCACCGTTTTCACTTCCGGGATCGCAGCAATCGCCTGATCCTGCTGCTGCAAAATACTGAGCGCTTCACTGATAGCGGCATGCGGCATGACCGTCGGCATCAATAAAAAGGCCCCTTCATCCAGCGACGGCATAAACTCCCGACTTAATCCCGGGAAACGGTGTGCCAAGTGACTTTCGGTGCTAAGCCCCGGGATCACCCGTGCCGCCCCCAGCCAGATCGAAAGTCCGGTTAACACCACCAATAGTGGCAACAGCAAAAATGGCAGTTTAAAACGCAGGAATAACCGCAACAGCGGCAAATATAACCGCCAGAATAACCAAAAGGCCGCTAATACCAATAATAACAAACCACTTACCAGCAACAGATTTTGCCAGAAGCCAGCCCCCGGTCCCAACGGTAGCCAGAGCTGAGATAACCAAACTAATACGCTCAACAAAAGCACCATCATTAACAGACCATGGGCACGGCGTAGCAGCATAGTGGGTACAGCTTGCAGGCGCTGCGGGATCAGGCCGCGGCATTTTTGTGCTAACAGCGCCCTAAGCCGCGCCGGCTGTGCCGCAAACAACCAGTACAACACCACTGGCAGTAAGGTTACCGCCAGTAACACCGCAGCCAACAGCACAAAGGTTTTGGTATAGGCCAGCGGGCCGAATAATTTACCCTCGGCGCCAGTCATGGCAAAGACTGGCAAAAAGCTAATCACGGTAGTACTAATGGCGGTAAGTAACGCAGACCCGAGCTCGCGCCCGGCTTGTTGGATCGCTAAAGCCGCATTAAAACGCTGCCCCTGCTGCAACGCAGCTTGCCGTTGCTCCAACAGATTTTCGGTAAAGATAATGCCCAGATCGACAATGGTACCAATGGCAATCGCAATCCCGGCTAAGGCGACAATATTCGCCTCCACCTGAAAGTAACGCATCAGGATAAAGCTGACCAGCACGGTCACCGGCAGCATTAAACTCACCGCCAGTGCCGCTCTGAACTGCCACAGCACCACCAGTACAACCAGGGTGGTCAGTAAAAGCTGTAACGCCAGCGTCGTCTCGAGGGTCGCGACCGTTTCATCAATCAGTAACGAACGATCATAGAACGGCACCAGCTCCACCTTACTTAAGCTTAACCACTGCGGCCAACTCTGCTGTGAATGTTGCTGTAACCAGTTGCGCCAGGCGTGCTGTACGCTGTCGCTTTGCTCAGTAAACTGTGTGCCGGGCAGCGGCAATTGCTGTAAGGCGGCAAAGTCACTGACCTGCGCTAAGCTGGTATCCGCCCAGTTGATCACGGCTTTTGCCGGTAAACCGGCCCGTAGCTCACTGATACGGGTTTGCAGATTAGCAATCGCCTGTCTGGGGTTATAGCCCTCGCGCACCGTGACCACTGCCCCCACTGCTTCGGCACCGGCAACATCTAACGCACCACGTCGCGGCGCCGGGCCAAAGTTGACCTTAGCCACATCCTGCACCCGGATCGGCACATTGTCCGGCCCTAGCCTGACGACCGCCTGTTCCAGATCGGCCAGCTGTTTGACAAAGCCCTGGCCGCGGATCAGATATTCAACGCCATTTAGCTCTCGGCTGCCGGCGCTGACATCCAGGTTCGCCGCCATCACCGCTGCCGTAACCTGCTCCAGTGTCACCTCAAAAAGCCGTAGCAGATTCGCATCGACTTCTATCTGATACTCTCGCTGATAGCCGCCAATCGCCGCCACTTCACTAATGCCTTCGGCCGTGAGCAAACCACTGCGTAAATACCAGTCTTGAATAGCGCGCAGCTCATCCAGACGCCAGCCGCCAGCAGGCTTTCCCTGCGGATCCTGCCCTTCCAGCGTATACCAGAAAATTTGCCCCAAGCCAGTCGCATCCGGCCCCAGCGCCGGTTGTACACCAGGCGGTAAGGTATCAGCCGGTAAACTGGCCAGCTTTTCCAGAATGCGCGATCTGGCCCAGTAAAACTCGATATTGTCCTCAAAAATCAGCGCTATGCTGCTAAAGCCAAACATCGACAGGGAGCGCACATCTTTCACCCCCGGCACGCCCATCAGAGCGCTACTGAGTGGATAGGTTAGCTGATCTTCCACATCCTGCGGCGAACGGCCCGGCCAATCGGCAAATACAATTTGTTGGTTTTCACCCAGATTAGGGATAGCATCCACCGCCACCGGCTTAAGTGGCAGCTGATGCTGCCAGCCAAAGGGGGCCACGCCAATGCCAACCACCAGCAAGATGACCGAGGCTAACAACACCAACAATTTTTGCTGTAATAACAGCGCCATAAAACGGCCGAAACCCTGCTGGTTCTCCGTCTGGCCCGCTTCAGGTTGCAAGGGTGTCGTCATGTGTTAGCCCTCCGCCCCAAAACGGCGCACAATATCGCCACAGCGCAACATCATGGCCCCAAAATAGGGGTTGCGTAGCTCAGCCTCGCGCTGTAACCAACTGGCACCTTCGCCATCGCGAGCCATCGGGCAATAGGCTTCATACCAGCCATCAGCCAGTACGCCCAACTCAGCAAAACGCAATAAACCCAGGTTATGCCGGTAGAACAGTGCCCTGGCTTGTGCAATTTCAGTGACGTCCATAATTTCGCCGGCACCGGCATTTAGCGTGCTAAGCACTCTGGGGAACCGCTTAGGCCAGTCAACCGCCGCCACCGCTTGCTGCAGCGACAAAGTCGCCTGCTGCCAGCCTGCCAGATCGTCAGCCACCAACGCCTCGTAAGCTTGCGCATAAGCCTGCAGCAACACGCTTTGTGCCTCCGCCGGCACCACAAAGCCATCCGGGTTTGGCGCTGGTGTCGCTGCGACTTGCGGCGCGCTGTGAGTATGGGACGCCGTAGCGGTTGCATGCTGTGTAGCAGCAACAGCTGGATTTAACATACTGGGCAGGCCGCGGATTTGCAGTTCGCTATCCAGCCGGAACGCGCCCTGCGTCACCACTAACTCACCCGCAGTGACGCCAGAGAGCAACTGATACTCTTCCCCCAGACGCAGGCCAAGCTCGACCTGACGCGGTTCATACCGCGGCTCTGCCGGATCTGGCTGGACATAAACCAGTGACTGCTTGCCGGTAAAAAGTACCGCTGATGCAGGCACCAATAAGCTGGCTTTCACCTCAGCCTGAATACTGGCCTGTGCCAGCATACCGGGTTTTAATCTGCCATCCGGGTTTGCCAACAACACCCGCACCCTGGCGTTACGATTGGCGATATTCAGCTCGGGCTCAATCAGTTCAATGCGGCCACTCAGCGTTTCACCAGGTAAGGCTTTCACACTCACCTCTACCTGCTGTCCGACCTGGAGTAAGGGTAATTGGGATTCAAAGGCGGCTAACTCCAGCCATAACTTATCCAGCGCCAGTACGGTAAATAATGGCTGGCCGGTGCTGACGTAAGCGCCCTGATTAACGAATTTTTCAGTGACAATACCGCTGACCGGTGCACTAACTGTCACCGTATCCTGTAATTGCTCACGCTGCAGGATCTGCTCAATTTGCGCTGAGGGCACCCCCAATAAACGTAAGCGACGCCGTGCTCCGTCCAGCGTACTGCCAGCAGGTAAACTGCTGCGCGCCGACAACTGCTTGGCCTGCAGTAGCTCCTGCTGGATCACAATCAGCTCAGGGCTAAAAATTTCCAGCATCGGCTCACCGGCCTGCACCTGTTGCGCCGTGCGGTTAACATAAGCCTGTTCGATGCGACCGCTGGTCCAGGCGCTGATGGTTTGCACCCTGCTTTGATCGACAACTAAGGTACCGGGTAGACTAAGGTGTTGGCTGCTGGCAGCTTGCCGTACCGGCATCACTGCGGTTTGCAACAGGGCGGCGGCTCTGGGGCTTAAGCGCAGTTCGACCTGCTCCCCGTTTGCGGTATGACTCTCTTCGGCAGCAACCGGGATCAGTGCCATACCACAGATTGGGCAGCGCTCATTCGGATCGCTAAAACGGATTTGTGGATGCATGGAGCAGGTATATTGCTGTGCCGGCTGTAATTTCGCCAGCGGATCCTGCGCCGGGCTAACAGCTGAACCCGCTGCCCCCGCATGGGCATGGCCATGGTTTTGCGCCAACAACGGCAAACTTGCTACGGATAAGCCGATCACCAGGGCAGTCATCGCCAGCGGCGTAATACCTTGCGTACTGAAGGCCCGCCATTGCCCCCGGCCATTATTTTGAGCTTCCTGAAACATAAAACACCCTATACAAAAAAAACAGACTCAGTCACAGCGTGCTGCGACTACCAGGCATATCAGGTACAGGCTTAAATCAGCAGAAGGTTTTTACGTAAGTAAAGCGGTGGGCCATGCTGTGGCGGCGGTTGTGTCCAGTAGGGCTTGCTCTTGTCGCCATCAGGCAACAATGCGGATTGGTATGCCGATTGCCAGCTGACCAGGATGGCGCAACTGGCCAGTTGCAGCGGATCACTGCCTGCGGCCAGTTGTTCACAACCGCTGCAAGGTACTTCCGCCAGCACCAGCTGAGTATCGGTAGCAGTAAGCTGCGCCAGCTTGCTATGGCAAGGTGGCAGATGTTCGCTATGCGACGCTGTTGAGGGCAGTTCTACCGCCTGCGCCATATTCTGACAAAACAGCAAACACCAGGACAATGCCAGGCTGATTATCAGCGGCACTGTCCACAGTTTTTGTCGTTTTAGCAGCAGCGTCAGCATAGTCTGGCTTTACTCTCAGGTTAAGGCGCTAAGATACGCCGTTCATAGCTTGATGTCAAAATCAGCATAGCCGCTACCGAAAACGCTGCAGCCGCAAGGCATTGCTCAGCACAAAGATACTGCTTAATGCCATAGCGCCTGCCGCCAGTCCCGGTGCCAGCAAGGTGCCGGTGAACGGGTACAGCACACCGGCTGCCACTGGGATCAGCAGCACATTGTAGGCAAAGGCCCAAAACAGGTTTTGCCGGATATTGCGCATCACAGCGGCACTTAACTGCAGTGCCTGCGATACGCTTCCTACATCACTGCGCTGCAACACCACATCGGCCGCTTCTATCGCCACATCGGTGCCGGTACCAATAGCAATGCCGACATCGGCGGCGGCCAGCGCCGGCGCGTCGTTAATGCCATCACCAACAAAGGCCACCTTGCCATACTGCTGCTTTAGCTGCTCTACTAGTTGCTGCTTACCCTCGGGTAATACCCCCGCCCGCACTTCGCTAATCCCTAACTGTTTTGCTACTGCCTTTGCCGTTGCCAGCTGATCACCGGTCACCATCACCACCGTTAAGTCGGCTTGCTGCAAGGCTTGCACCGCCGCCTGACTTTCCGGTCGCAGTTGATCGGCCAGCGCTATCATCGCCAGCAACCGCTCAGTATCCGCCAGGAAAATCACCGTTTTGCCCGCCGCCGTTAACTGCTGCAGCTGCTGTTGTTGGCTGGCATCCTGTAGTTCCGCTGCCGGGAACTGTGCCGGCAGCTGCTCAGCCAGCAGCCGCAGATTGCCCAGATAATAACGTTTACCGTCAACCAAAGCTGTGACGCCCTGACCATTCATGGCCTGAAACTCAGTCGTTGCCGCAAAGGGCAACTGCTGCGCCTGAGCGGCAGCGACCAGCGCCTGCGCCAGCGGATGCTCAGCAAACTGCTCTAAGGCGGCCACGATGGCTAACACCTGCTGTGCGGTTAAATCGGCCGTCGCAACGATATCAGTCAGCGCCAGCTTACCCTGGGTCAGGGTACCGGTTTTATCAAAGGCCACCAGCCGGACTTGCTGCAATTTCTGCAAGGCCGCGCCCTGGCGAAACAGTACCCCCAACTCAGCCGCGCGGCCGGTACCGACCATAATCGACACTGGTGTGGCTAACCCCATGGCACAGGGGCAGGCAATAATCAGCACGGCCACCGCGTTCACTAGGGCCTGCGTTGAGGCCTGCTCACCGCCCAGCCACAACCAGAGCAGCGCCGTTAGCAGCGCGATCACCAGTACCACCGGCACAAATACCGCGGTAACCTTATCGACCAGCGCCTGAATGGGCAGCCGGCTACTCTGTGCCTGCTGCACCAGGCGGACAATTTGTGCCAGCACCGTTTGCTCGCCAACGGCCTCAGCTTCACAGAGCAGCGCACCAGCAGTACCATTAAGCGTACCGCCGGTGACCACAGTGCCCGCCTGCTTTGCCACCGGCTGCGGCTCGCCGGTGAGCATCGACTCATCGACCCAGGATTCACCGCTGATCACCCGTGCATCAGCAGCAATCCGCTCACCCGGACGCACTAAAAACTGCATGCCGACCTTGAGCTCCGCCAGCGGCAGATCCTGATAGTTATCATTCACCCGCACTCTGACCTGACTGACTTTTAAGCCCAGTAACTTGCGGATAGCAGCACCGGTGCGGCCCCGGGCCCGCCCTTCCAGATAACGCCCAAGCAGGATCAGGGTAATAATCACCGCTGCCGATTCAAAATACAGATGGCGACTAACCTGGGGAATCAGCTCAGGGGCAAAGGTTACCAGCGTCGAAAAACTCCAGGCCGCAAGGGTACCCAATGCCACTAAAGAATTCATATCCGGACTGCGGCGCCACAAGTTCGGCAAACCAATGCGGAAAAAATCCCGCCCCGGCCAGGCCAGCAGTAAAGTGGTCAGCGTAAATTGCAATAAGGCGGAGTGCTCCGGCAATAATACCCGCTGTAACAGCGCGGCAAAAGCCGGTAGCAGATGCCCGCCCATCTCCAGCACAAACACCGGCAGTGTTAAGGCCAGCGCCAGCCAAAACTGACGCTTTAAGCGACGTTGAGCCGCCTGTTGCTCCAGCTCGGGATCGGCGTGCTGCTCATCCACGACCTTAGCCTGATAGCCCAGCCGCTGCACCGTTGCCAGTAACTCGCTGGTCTGTGCCAACCCACTGATGCGGCTAAGCTGTAGCTGACTATTGACCAGTTGCACCTGCGCCGATAATACGCCGGGGATCTGCCGTAAGGCCTGCTCAATTTTGCTGACACAGGACGCGCAATGCATACCGCTGATACTAAACAGTAAAGCTTCGGTGCGGGTCGGATAACCAGCCTGATCCAGCGCACTAACAACCTGGGGCAGTACTGTCGCGGCCACCAGGCTTAACTCGGCGTTGCCACTGGCCAGATTAACATTGGCTTGCTGCACGCCCGGTACAGCACTAAGTGCTGTTGTCGCGCGGCGCACACAACCGGCACAGGTCAGTTTGGTAACAGGTATCAGCACCTTCAGGTTCGCTGCAGACATGGCAAGTACTCCATCAGATAGTTCAGTCAGCGCATTGTGCAATCTGGAGCAACTCCAGAGTCAAGCAGTATTAACACGCTTTTTTCGGACTTGACTCTGGAGCTGACTCCAGACTTATACTTAAACTGTCGGGCGGTAGTGACAGACCGCCTTCGCAGCAATAATTTTAGCAACTCAGGTATCCGGTATGAAAATTGGCGCACTGGCTCAGCAATTTAACGTCACGGTAGATACGATTCGTTTTTACGAAAAACAGGGCTTACTGGCAACAGCTCCGCGCTCTGGCGCCGGCTATCGCCAGTACGGCACGAGCGATGTGCAACGCTTGAGTTTTATCCTGCGTGCTAAGGCTATTGGCTTTAGCTTACAGCAGATCCGCGAGCTGCTGGCCATTGAAGATAACAAAAGTGCCTGGGTCTGCGCTGATGTTAAAGACAAGGTCGCGTTAAAAATTCAGGAAATAGAGCAACAGCGTGCCGAGCTGCAACGGCTGCAACAGGCACTGCAGCAATTACACAATGCCTGTTGTGGTGGCACAGTCAGCGCCAACGCGTGCTCTATTCTGGCTGCGTTGGCTCAGGCTGAGCCGGTGTAGCTTGCGCATTATCCGCTTGCAGCGCCGGGATAAACCCCGGCCGCCGATATGCAGCCAGCTGCTGCTCCAGCAAGGCGGCGATGCGGATTAACTCCGGCTCTGACCAGGGTAAACCGACCAGGCTAATGCCGAGCGGCAACACCCCGCTATAGCCGCCGGGTAAGGTAATAGACGGATAACCGGCTACCGCAGCTGCCGTCGAGGTGCCAAAATTAAACTGATCGCCGTTGACATGATCAATAGGCCAGGCCGGGCCATAAGAAGGTAGAATAATCGCCGAAAAGCCCTGCTGCAAATACTGGTTAAGTGCGGCCTCAGCCAGAGCGCGGCTTTGTGCCAGCGCTGCAATATAGTCGGTTTCAGCAGCAACCAGATCGAGAGCCGCCGCCTGCTCCAGATATTCCTGACCAAAAAATGCCAGTGCCCGCTCGCCCTGCGCGCGGTTAAACGCAACGATCTTTTGCAGCGTATTGACCTGCTCTGACACCTGATAGTCAGTTAGCCACTGCTGCAGATCGCGGGCATATTCGTACAGCAATACACTAAACTCAGCCTGATATAAGTCAGACGGTAACTGCCATTCCGGCGTTTGTACTACTTCAAAACCGGCAGCAGTGAGTACCGCGGCGGTATTATCTAACATGGGCGCTATCGCGGCTTCACGGTCATCATAAGCTCGTACCAGTAAAACTTTGCCTGCGCTGGCAGGTTGTAATGCAGCGGCAGTGAGTGAGGCAGGAATGGCCTTTCTCGCTTCCGGCGTTAGCATCGCTTCCAGTAACAGAGCCGCGTCATAGACCCGCCGGGTCATCGGCCCGGCAATATCCTGAGCGCTGGCAATTGGGATAATCCCCTCGCCTGATACCGCGCCGCGTGTCGGCTTAATACCGACAATACCATTGATTGCAGAAGGACAAATAATCGAGCCATCGGTCTCGGTACCCACCGCTAACAGAGCCAAATCAGCGGCCACCGCAACGCCAGAGCCAGAGCTGGAGCCACAAGGCGTGTGGGTTAGCAGGTGTGGATTACGGCTTTGCCCGCCCAGGGCGGACCAGCCACTGGCCGAGTTCTCGCCACGGAAATTTGCCCATTCCGACAAATTGGTTTTCGCCAGTAGCACGGCCCCCGCCTCCCGCAGCTGATGCACCAACTCAGCATCACGCGTGGTTAAATGTCCTTGCAAGGCGAGCGCGCCGGCAGTTGTTGGCATCTGATCAGCAGTCGCAATATTGGCCTTTAACACCACCGGCAGGCCATGGAGTGGCGAGCGGATCTTACCGGCCGCGCGTTCCTGATCCAAGGCTTTGGCTAGCGCCAGCGCATCCGGGTTAATATCAGTGATAGCGTGTAATTGATGGCCTTGCTGGTTATGCGTGGCAATTTGCTTTAGGTAAAACTGTACCAACTGCTCACTGCTGACCTCGCCAGCCGCCAGCGCTTGTTGCGCCGAGCGTGCATCCAGCCAGCTTAAGTCTCGACTAGTCGTTGGCGTAGACGGTGGCGCAGGCTCGCACCCCACTAACCACAGACTCAAGCCCAATACCCATAATCTCATACTGCCTCTCTTTAACTAAGCGTACTCGCTGACTTTAGCTTACTGTCTGCCGGCACGAATTACAGTGCCTTTTATCGCAGCGCGCTGCTGCTGGTCGCAACTGCCATAGCGGAACCTTCTGCCACCCTGAGCACCAAAGTAATGAAAGTAATCATAATTTCCACTACACTTCTCTTAGCCAAGCAATAAGGACAGCCTGATGAAAAAGTTACTATGGTTAATTCCGGTAAGCCTGATCACCATGGTAGTGGTGGCGTATTTACTGGCCAACAGCATTATCAAAACCGTGCTAACCAGTGAACTGGAGCAGGTGACCGGTGCCGAAGTTAATATTGATAGTGTGTCGCTGCGCTTAATGCCAGTATCAGTTAACCTCTCTGGCGTACAACTGACCGATCCGGCCAAGCCAGAATTTAACAGTATCAGCTTTAGTAATGCTTATGCCCGCGTCGACCCCTGGCCGGCACTAAAAGGCTATTATGTGGTAGAGGAACTGGAAGTTTCCGAACTGGCCTATGGCAGCAAAAGAACAAAACCCGGTAAGGTGTATCGAGTACCGCCAGCCAACGATAACGCACTTGATTTGGCGTCCTTGCTGCAGGTTGAGATCCCAACCGCCGATGCCATTCTGGCACGGGCAAATTTGCAAACCCTGCAGCAAGGTGCGGCACTAAAACAACTGGCCGAGCAACAAAAGCAGAAATTTACCGAATTACGCCAACAATTACCTACGGCGGAGCAGCTGGCAGAGTTTCAGGCGAATGTGAAAGCTTTAACCGAGAGCCGGATCAGCGATGCCAGCGAACTGGCCGCCAAAACCCAGCAGTTTAATGCGCTGCAACAACAGCTGCGAGCCGAACGCGACAAATTGCGTGACCTGCAGCAAAGCCTGCTGCAAAGCCGTGACAGCCTGAGCAGCGCAGTAACGGCGCTACGCTCTGCCGCGGATCAGGACTGGCAACAACTGCAGCAACTGGCCAATATTCAGCAAGGTGGCCTGGCACCGATTTTTCAGATTTTACTTGGCGATGTCTGGGCACGGGAAATTCAGAAACTGGAAGCACTGTATCAACTGGCGAAACCCTATCTGCAACAAGATGGCGAGCCGGCACCGGCTAAGCCGCTGGATCCGAACCAGCCTTACCCGGATTTTTGGGTAAAACAGGCCAGGGTGCACTTACTGCTGGCCGGTACCGAAAGCACCATTCAAATGCAGGATATCACTACCCAGCACCAGCTGATTAATAATGTGGCAACCCGTTTTAGTCTGGATGTTGCCGGCTTACCTAAACTGAATACCTTCAAACTGAATGGTGATTTCGCCATTTTAGAACAGATGATCACCAATCTGAGCTGGCAGTTAGATGGCATGGCGCTGGAAAACCTGACGCTGGGCCGCGAGCAAACTGCCTTGACGCTGTTGGCCGGGCTATTTAGTGCCAATGGCTCGTTACAACTGACTGATGATCAGTTAAAACAACAAGCCAAGGTACTGTTAAAAAATGCCAACTTTGACAAAACCGGTAACCGCTATTTGGATCAGCTGGTCGGCTTGCTAAACCAGCAAGGCCAAATTCCGTTGGATGTGCTGGCGGAGGGGCTGATTTCGAATCCACAAGTCACCATCCGCTCCTCGCTGGATCGGATGCTCGGCGATGCCTTGCTGGGTGAAGCCAGACAGAAAATCGCGCAATTGCAAACTCAGCTGCGCAGTGAACTGGATAGCCGCCTGCAGCAGCAACTCGCCGGTCAGCAAGAATGGCTGAGCCTGTTACAACAGCAGGAAACCGAAAGCAAAGCCATCGAAGCCAAACTCGAAGCGTTACTAGGCGCCAAAATGGGTAATCTGCAGGATCAACTGCGTAACCGCCTACTGGATCGGTTGGGCGGCTAATCATTATCGAATATAGAACAAAAAGGACTCCGGAGAAAACCCTGGAGTCCTGTTAGATTAATTTCTAAATAGGCAAGATATGCTGAGAAAGAAACTAACTTAGCTCTTTAAATTTTGGATGGGTAATAATATCTTTGATCAACTGCTGCACTGCGGGAACGAATGCTTGAGCAACTTGCTGACATGCCTTATCTGCAACAAAGTTAGTTGAAAAAGCGTATTCCGAGCGAACGGGATAACTTGTTGCCCCATTATTCGAAACAGTCACATCAAATACCCATTTACCAGCACCAATATTCGAGCTGAAATCAAGATTCTCAACAAGTCCATTGATTCTAATTTGAGAATTATCATCATAAACACCAGCAACTTTTAACTCAGAAATTAATGCTGCATTAATATAGTTTTCAAAACTCGTTTTCCCGGGCGTTGCGACAGGTCCTGCCCCACGGCATTGAATACTTGAAAGCCCAGGCTTTGTCGCTGAGAACTGGCCAACAGAAAACTTAGTACCTTCCATAGCTTTCATTAAATTGATGTTCTCTGATGACATTCCATACTGATTCACCGTGTAAGTTGAGCAGCCGGTCAAGGCTAATGCTGAGGTAGCAGCAACTAACAAAATTAATTTACGCATTAAGACTCCCTTTATATTGTTTTACAACCATTGCCGTTCATCATCACAACCATGTTAAAACATGATTTTTACGTGAGATTATCAACTCCAATTAAAAAAATACAGCACAAAACAGAGATAAAAAATAATTCCTTACTAAAGTAATTTGGTATTGTAACGAAGTGCTCAATCTAAACACTGTCAATAATCTAGTCGTCAGCTCAGTTAACCGGTTAAATCGCTGCATAACCGCTGGTCATATAATACCGGTAGCATGGATCAAGACGCTTTATGCTGTAAGCTCAATTAAAAGGAGGAACGACCATGAACAACATTCTGATCAGTAGCGGTCTGTTAATGGCTAGCTTTGCCAGCCTGGCTGAGGATTACAGCGGCAACTGGCGTGGCGTGTTACAGCTGGCACCGGAAGTGGGCATAGTGCTGGGTGTTAAACTTAGCCCGGCAGAACAGGGCTATCAGCTGGAACTGTTTAGCCCAAATCAACATTCAGAACCCATTTTACCCAGCAGTATGACGTTGCAAGGCACTAAGTTGCAATTTGCTGCCGACGCATTAAGTGCGAATTTTAGCGGCGAATTTACCGGTGAACAGCTGACCGGCGTCTTTACTCAGGGCCGCGCCATCCCCATCACGCTAACCCGGCTCAGCGATGCTGATACAAAACGTCTGGCACAGGAGCAACAATGGGCAGGTGAATTGGCGCTTGGCAATAATGCCAGCTTACCCCTGGTGCTGAATGTCGCCGTTATCGCCGGTGGCTACCATGTCACTCTGGATAGCCCGAAACAACAAAGCTATGGTATTCCGGTTGACCAATTCAGCCTCAGTGCTGAACAACTCAGTTTCAGTTCGAAAATGATTAATGCCAGCTATCAGGCGCAGTGGCAACAGGATGAATGGCAAGGCAACTTTATTCAGGGCCGGGCCATGCCGCTTAATTTAAAAAAAAAGCCCTGACACCCACTGAGCCACTGACGTTACAACAGTTACCCGGCTGGCTGAAACAGGAGTTTGGCCAGCATGGTGTTGCTATCGCCTTGATTGATGGTCAGCAGGTGCAATACCAATTGCATGGTCTGGCCGATACCCAACAGCAAGCCGCTGGCCAAGCGGTAGACCGGCAGACCTTATTTGAAATTGGCTCGGTATCCAAACCCCTTACCGCGCTGGCGGTGCTGAGTCTGGTGCAGCAAGGGCGCTGGCACCTCGACCGGCCACTGGCACAACAGTTCGCCATGCCCGAACTGGCAACGCATCAATATACCCTGGCTGAATTACTGACTCACCGCAGTGGTTTGCCAAGGCTGCCGGCTAATTTACCACTGGACGATTTACGTAACCCTTATGCCCGTTACCACGATAATGAGCTGCGTGCCGCGCTCACCACAACCGACTTTACTGAGCGCCAGTTTGGCTACTCTAACTATGGCTATGGTCTGCTGGGTTGGCTGCTGGCCGCTGAGTTAAAGCAGCCCTATGCGGAGCTGATGCAGCAGCGTGTATTCCAGCCACTGGCGATGCCAACGGCCAAAGTGCAGCTGTCGCTGCCAGCTCACGCCGGTACCCCCGCTGCCCTGCCGAAACTGGCTCGCGGTTATGCCATTAACGGTGAGCAGGTTGCTAACTGGCAGTTTGACAGCCTGGCCGGTGCCGGCGCAGTGATCGCCAGTATTGAAGATATGGCGGGGATGCTTAAGCACATCTTCGCCACGGCCAACACCGACCCGCTACTGCAGTTATGGCTGACACCACTGCCGCTTAACGACCAACCTGCCATGACACCCGGCTGGATGCTGACCGCTAAGGGTTGGCATTGGCATGCCGGCCAAACCGCCGGCTTTAGTAGTCTGGTCGTGTTCGATACCACACAGCAAAAAGGGCTGGTGATCCTGACTAATATTGCGCTACCCGTTACCGAACAGGGCATGGCATTATTTGCCGACTGGTTGGCCAAGCCCGCTACAACCCTTTTACCACAGGATAAACAGCCATGACGTTAAGCCGGCCAGCGAGTTACGCGCTACTGCAATGCAGTGGCTGGGGGCTGCTGGACGCCCTGATGAGTCTGCTTATCTACAACCGGCAACTATGATTGCAGTTGTTGTTGCAAGCGTTCCGCCGTCAGGTGTTTCAGCACATCAAAGGGCTCACAGTTACCGCTGGCAGAGGTGAAGGCAATGGGTCCGGCGGCACGCGCCACCGCTATTGCCGCCTGGTTAAGCACTTTATTGCGTTTCCCGATTCCCATTAAGGCCGTCGCCATCGCTAACTGCACCCGTTCTGGTTGCTGTGCAATTTGCTGGTCAATACGGGCGATTTGGCTCAGAAAATAGCTGTCGTCCGGGGCTTTTTTGGGTTTGAACTTGGAAATTTCGTATAACAAGCCATAACCACATTCGCGACGCAGCGGGTCTTCACTACTCAGCCAGTCATTTGCCAACTCCATCACAAAAGGGGCTTTCGCCAGCGTCGCATCGCACGATGCAAAGACATGCGCCAGCATGCCTGCGCCAACCTGCTCAACCTGTTGCTCGGCTTGCGCACGACTCATTTGCGTCGGATCGTCGATTAATAATGCCAGTACTTTCGCCTCATGGCACTGGCTTTGCCATAGCTGTTGCGCCAGTGCGCGGTTTCGCCCCAGCTGCTTTGCATATTGGCGTAATTTAGTCAGGCCGATGCCATAACTGTGTAAACCCGCGGTTGCCGCACCTAACTTTTGCCAGTGCTGGATACCGCGCGGATCTTGTTGTTCAGCTAACCATGCCATAACGGCTGCGTCATTCATTGGCACACCTTGCTTTTGGGAGCGTGTTGTTAATACAACACCGAAAGTAGCGAAAATGCAAAGGTCCGGAGACTGTTGGCGTTAAAAAAACCGGCTCCAGGACAGAATAACTGAAAAGCCGGTATCGCGGTCGGTCAGTGGACTATCGGCGATACTGCTGCCATACCAGTGATGCTCTATCCCCAGTCGGGTCATGCCACCGAACAAAATTGGTGTGCTTAGCGCCAGCCCAGTGTGGTAATTAACGGTCGAGCCAGCCTGATAGGCAGCGCGGTTCAACGTTGCTTCTTCTGGCCTTACGCCATAGTAATAATCGACCAGCTTATCACTAAGATAACTGGCTCCCAGGGACGGGCTTAACTGTACCGGTCCAAAACGCAGGCCATAACTCAGTTTAATTTTCGATTCATAGCCATTGGAATTACCCAGTACGTCAATTAGGGTTTCAGCTTCGACGGTCCAGTCGGCCAGTTGATACTGCAGACCCAAACCGGCATCCAGTGAGGTTTTACGTTTTGCCATACCAATAAAAATGTCGCTATCAGAATCATCAAAGCCAGCAAAACGCGGCGCCAGCTTAGCGCTAAAGCTGAGGTCACCTGCCCGCATTAACTGATAACTGACAAAGGGACCATAAACAGAAAGCTTTTCACCGCGATAACCGATTAACGGTAGCGGAATCACCCGCCTTTTATAACCCTGGTAAATCTCCTGATTAATGCCGACACCCACACCATAAAGCAACCCTTGTGGAGCTGGATCCGGAGCACTTTGACGGGCGATAGCGGTTGTACTAAACAGCAACGCAGTAGTAATCAGTAGTGTATTGATTGACCTGAGTATCGTCATAACATGTTCTTTAAGTGCTGCAGCTGAGCAGGTTGATTTCCTGCTAACTGTTACTGTGTTTCCCCAAAAAACGATCAGCGATGTTGTTTGATAGCTCCCAAACGTAGGGAAAAAGCACTTCAGCGAGACAAAGCTCCAATGACGTTGTTACGAGGCTGACACCGGTCGCTAATATGATCTTTAGCCTAAGTAAGTCACCCTGGTATATAGTTATTAAATAGTTAAAATAAAGAGAGAATTATCTTGCATATTCATCAGAGCTGTCTAAACTGAGCTAGGAGTAGGGTCTAACCTTTGTCTGAGGCATAAGCATGAAAATTACTGCACTATTATTAACTACGCTGGTACTAAGCGGCTGCGCTTTGAAACCGACCGTGGAATCGGAACTGATCGGTCAGGCACGTCCGGCAGTTGCAGTGTCTGATGTGGTTATGGTGGAAAGCACACCGGAAAAATTTGAGAAAATTGCGGTATTAACCGCGATGAGTCCAGCCCGGCTAACAGCTGCAGACGCAAAGCTGACGGACGAATTATTAGCATCGCTGAAAACGCAGGCCGCTGAAGTTGGGGCTAATGGTCTGATTCTGACCACACTGCATGATGAAACAGAGCTTTTCAGGCGCACTGGTAGCTATGATGGTAATCAAGGCTATGCCATAACTGAAAACCGGCTCCAGCGTGTAGCGCAAGCGGTTGCTATTTACATTGAATAATTAGCGCACTAACAGCCAGGCTACTCTGCCTGGCTGCTAACACGGCTTACGAGGTTAAAGCAGCGACGGCTTACTCCTCGTCGTCTTCGTCCCACTCTTCGTCTTCATCGCCTTCAAAGTAGGTGCCCCAGCCGTCATATTCGACCTGATGCTTTTTCGCCAGCGCTTCCAGCTTGATCGCATCAGCAGTAATACTGGCCGCTTCCAGGGATTGCTCACGGATGGCATCAAATACCCAGGCACTGCCGCCGTCTTCAAATTCCACTTCTTCAGCGTCAGTCACTTCATAGCCGAGCTTAAATAATTCAACAGCCAGCTTTTCCAGTTTATTAAAATCCTGGTCATAAAAGTGATGCTCAATGGTGTACATCGCATCCGGATCGCTGCCATCTTCTAATAAGGCAGCGATAGTTTCTTCAGTAAATTCTTGCCAGTTTTCCATGGGTTATTACTCTGATTGCGGTTGTTGCTGCGAAGTGTAGTCGTTACCCAGCTCAGCATCAAGGGCGCTGATCTGCGCCGCCATCTGGTTGCGCAGATCTTTGGCAAACTGACGGATATTCTGCTCTTTGCTAAGTTCCACCGGCGCCTGCATCTGAATAATCACCTTACCATTATTCCAGCGATTAAGCTTAAACTGTTGATGGGTGCTGCTCATACAGACCGGTACCAGCGGGACTTTGGCTTCCAGCGCGATATGAAAGGCGCCCATCTTAAAGGGCAGTAAACCCCGGCCATAGCTGCGGGTGCCTTCCGGGAACATCCACACCGAGATCTTTTGATTGGAAATCCGCTCGGCCGCCGCCAGCATCGTGCTTAGCGCCTTAGTTTTATCATCTCGGTCAATCAGGAAATTGCCACTTAGCCAATACAGCTGACCAAAAAACGGAATATATTTCAGGCTTTTTTTACCAATGGTTACAGTACGCGGCAGCACTGAACCACTTAAAGTAAAGAGATCGAGATTATTCTGATGGTTGGCGACAAACACATAGGGTTCACCGGCCAGGATCGCCGGATCGCGGCGGATTTCCACCTCAATACCGAGGATGCGGGACACACTGCCATACCAGAGGCTAAACCAATACACATTGTTGGGATGGAACGGGCGCAGCAAACAGATTAGTAAGCCCGCCACAGTACTGACAATAAAAAACAGCGCTAACAGCAGTAAACGAACAACGGCAACCAAAACAGGCCCCTTGCAAGGTCAAAGAATAACAAGGGGCCTAGTATAACTTATTGCTCGGCGTCTCTGGTTTGATCACTGCTACTGTTGACGATCACTTCATCAATCCGCTGCAAACCGCGAGGCAGTTTATTACCACGCCGGCCACGCTCGCCCTGATAATGCACCAGATCGTCCATTTTCAGGCTCAGTTTACGCTTACCCGCCACCAGCGTGACACTGCCAGTTGCCGGCACTACCGCCAGCTGGGTAACATATTCTTCGCGGCTGGCGGCACGAGCCGACGGAATCGACATCAGCTTATTGCCCTTACCCTTACTGAGTTTCGGTAACTCTGTTACCGGGAACAACAGCATCCGCCCTTCGTTAGAGATACACAGCAGCAAATCATGCTCCGGATCGCCAACAATCACCGGCGGCAACACCTTAGCACCAACCGGTAAACTCAACAGCGCCTTACCGGCTTTATTGCGACTGAGTAAATCACTGTATTCGGCGACAAAACCATAGCCCGCATCCGAGGCCAGCAGCAGGCTTTGTTTCTCATCACCCAGCAGCACATGCTCAATACTCTCACCGGCGACAATGGTAAAGCGACCGCTTAACGGCTCGCCCTGCCCGCGCGCCGATGGCAACTCATGGGCTTCAGTGGCAAAGCTGCGACCGGAAGAGTCCAAAAATACTGCCTGCTGGTTAGAGCGGCCTTTGGCCAGTGCTTTAAACGCATCACCGGCTTTATAACTTAATGCATTGCCATCCACATCATGGCCTTTGGCACAGCGTACCCAACCTTTTTCCGACAGTACCACTGTTACCGCTTCGCTGGGCAACAGCTCTTTCTCGGTTAAGGCTTTGGCTTCTTCGCGTTGTACTATCGGGCTGCGGCGTTCATCGCCATATTTTTCGGCATCAGCCAGCAGTTCATCCCGGATCAGTTTGGTCAGTTTTTTCTCTGAGCCTAAAATTGCCTGCAGTTTATCCCGTTCTTTACTCAGCTCATCCTGCTCACCGCGGATTTTCATCTCTTCCAGCTTGGCCAAATGCCGCAGTTTTAATTCCAGAATGGCTTCGGCCTGACGTTCGGTAATGCCGAAAAAGGCGACCAGCTCAGGTTTGGGTTCATCATAGGTGCGGATAATCCGGATCACGTCGTCAATATTCAGAAAGGCAATTAATAAACCTTCTAATACATGCAAGCGATCCAATACCTTATCCAGCCGGTATTGCAGGCGCCGGCGCACCGTATCGCGGCGGAAAGTCAGCCATTCGCCAAGGATTTCCACCAGATTGCGGACTTTGGGCCGGTGATCCAAACCAAGGATATTCAGGTTAACCCGGTAGCTTTTCTCCAGATCAGTGGTCGCAAACAGATGCTGCATTAATTGCTCAACATCAATCCGGTTTGAGCGCGGCACAATCACGATACGGGTCGGGTTTTCATGATCCGACTCATCGCGTAAATCCGATACCATCGGCAGCTTTTTCGCCTGCATCTGCGCAGCGATCTGCTCCAGCACCTTGGAGCCCGAGGTCTGGTGCGGCAGCGCTGTGATCACAATATCGCCGTCTTCCTGCTGATACAGGGCGCGCATCTTAATGCTGCCGCGGCCGGTCTGATACACGGCTGCGATATCGTCGGCTGACGAAATGATTTCCGCATCAGTCGGATAATCAGGGCCTTTTACATACTGCAGCAAGTCGGTGACACTGGCCTGTGGGTTATCCAGCAGCGCAGCGCAGGCATTGGCCACTTCGCGGGCGTTATGCGGCGGAATATCGGTTGCCATGCCCACGGCAATACCGGTGGTGCCATTCAGTAAGATATGCGGTAAGCGTGATGGCAGCACCTTTGGCTCGTCCATGGTGCCGTCAAAATTCGGGATCCAGTCAGTCGTACCTGAGCCCAGCTCCGATAACAGCACTTCACTAAAGCGCGACAGCTTAGCCTCGGTATAACGCATCGCCGCGAACGACTTAGGATCGTCCGGCGCCCCCCAGTTACCCTGACCATCCACCAATGGATAGCGGTATGAAAACGGCTGCGCCATTAACACCATGGCTTCGTAACAGGCCGAGTCACCATGCGGGTGATATTTACCCAGCACGTCACCGACAGTACGGGCCGATTTTTTATATTTCGCCAGATGTGATAAGCCCAGCTCTGACATGGCATAAATAATCCGGCGCTGTACCGGCTTTAAGCCATCACCGATATGTGGCAGGGCCCGGTCCATAATGACGTACATCGAATAGTTCAGATAGGCGTCTTCGGTAAAACGCCGCAGCGGTAACTGTTCGGTACCGTCTGCGGTAATAATGGTTTCGGTCATTGCGATTCCTGTGTCGTTGTCTTCCGGCGTTGCCGGCGCAGCTGGATAAACAGAATAAACAGCAAACTGTTGCTGACGAACAGCGCCAACCATAACCAGCGAATTTGCCGGCTATGCGCCGATTCGAGCTGTTTTAAATTATCCAGTTGGGCGGTTTGTTCGGACAAGCTCTGCCGGGCAACTTCGCGCTCGCTATCAAAGCCAAGCCGCACTTTCGCCAGCTCAACTTCGGTTTCTTTGTCGCGTAGTTGCTGATAATCGCCGACAAAACTGTATAGCTGCTGATAGGCACGTTCAAACTGACCTTGCCCGGCCAGTAATTCGGCTTTTAACAGCTTTAATGCCAGCAGCATATTTCCGGCATCATGCTTTTCTTGTTGTTGCATGTAATCTTCAGCCAGTTGCAATTGCTGCAGTGCCAGAGAGTTTTGCTGTAACTTTTGATAGATCAGCGCTTTTTCAAAATGATGTCCAGCCAGATAATAGGTCGATTGGATCAGCTCCAGATACTCCTCGGCTTTTTCCATATAATGTAACGCGATTTGCGCCCGGTCCATTTCATTGCTGGTTATCGCCAACCCGCTGTATGCATAGTACATACTTAGCAAGTCTTGCTCAGCCTGTGCTGACTGCAGCATACGCTCAAAACTTTGCAAGGCCAGATCGGCTTTGTTCAGCGCACTGTAATTCCGCGCCAGGTTATACAGTACGGTGATCTTATTTTTCTGCCAGCCCAGTTCGTCATATAAGGTTAAGGCCTGCTCCAGAAAATCCAGCGCTTCCTGCTCCAGCGCCAGCGCCGAATACATCAGGCCAAGCTGGGCATTGACCTCGGCTAAAATTTCCTTATCCTGTAATTGCTGCGCTTCCTGATACGCCTGTTTCAGTGCCTGTAACGCTTGCTGGTCACGATCCTGCAATGAATCCACCGCCGCGATGTTAATCACACCACGCAAACGCAACTTGGTTTCATTGAGTTGCTGTGCTATCGCCAACCCCTGTTGATACCAGTTCAGGGCTTCATTAAGCGCCAGCTGCATTTCCCGGGCGTAACCCAATTCATAGAGTAACTCAGCTTTTAACACTGAAGGCTTATCATCTAACAACGCCAGCCCTTGCAGCGCCGCTTGCTGTTGCTCAGGGTAGCGACCAAGATGACTGTAAGCGGTGGCCTGAATGTTCAACCAATATGCTTGCTGCATCTCGTTCAGTTGCAGAAATTGCATTTGCTGTTCCTGCAACTGAGTTAATACCCGCTGTGGTGCCTGGTGTTTTTCACCAGCAAGTTGCTGCAACCAGAGTGGTGTCGGCTCAGCCAGTAACGGTGCGCTCAGCAGTAACAGGACGGCGAGCAGCAACGACGAGACAGGGCGACAGACATAATTTGCGATAAACCTGGTCATAAGTGCACGAACCGTCAGGCAATGATTGCCCGATCACCCTTTTGTTCCAGCCAGTCTTTACGATCATGGGCGCGCTTTTTCGCCAGCAGCATATCCATCAGCTCCAGAGTTTGCGGTGCATCGTCAATAGTCAGCTGCACCAGGCGGCGGGTATTCGGATCCATGGTGGTCTCTCTTAGCTGTAACGGATTCATTTCGCCCAAACCTTTAAAACGCTGCACATTGACTTTGCCACGTTTTTTCTCCGCTTCGATCCGATCCAGAATACCGTTCTTCTCTTCTTCATCCAGCGCATAGTAAACATCTTTGCCGATATCGATCCGGTACAACGGCGGCATCGCAACAAACACATGCCCCTGCTCTACCAAATGGCGGAAATGCCGCATAAAGAGCGCGCACAATAAGGTAGCAATATGCAAACCATCGGAGTCAGCATCCGCCAGGATACAGACCTTGCCGTAACGTAGCGCCGAAAGGTCCTCAGAATCCGGATCAATGCCTATTGCAACAGAGATATCATGTACTTCCTGCGAGGCTAAAATTTGCGAGGATTCGACTTCCCAGGTATTGAGGATTTTACCGCGCAGTGGCATCACCGCTTGAAATTCACGGTCACGCGCTTGCTTGGCTGAACCACCGGCAGAATCCCCTTCCACCAGAAACAGTTCAGTACGGGCCAGATCCTGGGCCGAACAATCGGCCAGTTTACCCGGCAGTGCCGGGCCAGAAGTGACCTTTTTACGCACGACTTTTTTCGCCGCTTTTAAGCGTCGCTGCGCATTGTTGATACAGAAATCCGCCAGTGCCAGCGCGATATCAGTATGCTCATTTAACCACAGGCTAAAGGCATCTTTGACAATACCGCCGACGAAAGCAGCCGATTGCCGCGACGATAAGCGCTCTTTAGTCTGACCGGCAAATTGCGGATCCTGCATTTTCAGCGACAGCACATAGGCACAACGGTCCCATAAATCTTCCGGTGACAGTTTAATGCCGCGGGGTAATAAGTTGCGGAACTCGCAAAATTCGCGCATGGCTTCTAACAGCCCCTGACGCAGACCATTGACATGGGTACCACCCTGCGCCGTCGGGATCAGGTTGACGTAGCTTTCCGTGATCAGCTCGCCACTCTCAGGTAGCCATAACAATGCCCACTCCACCGCTTCGGTGCTGGCGGCAAACTGGCCAACGAAAGGGTGATCCGGCAAGGCCTGATATTGCTGCACTGCTTCGGCCAGATAATCGCGGATCCCGGCCTGATAACACCACTGGTATTGTTGCTGGTTGACCTTATCGTCAAATTTAACCGTAAGCCCAGGGCATAGCACAGCCTTGGCTTTTAACACATGCAACAGGCGGCTGACCGAAAATTTGGGGGAATCAAAATAGGACGCTGTCGGCCAGAAGCGCACCCGGGTACCGGTATTACGTTTACCGACAGTGCCGGTAATCGCCAGCTCAGAGACTTTGTGACCATCAGCGAAGGCCATGTCATAAACATTGCCATCACGACGGATACTAACTTCAACCCGGCTGGACAGCGCATTGACGACCGAGATCCCAACGCCGTGTAAACCACCCGAGAACTGATAATTTTTGTTTGAAAACTTACCACCGGCATGTAAGCGGCACATAATCAGCTCGACGCCACTGACGCCTTCTTCCGGATGGATATCCACCGGCATACCACGGCCATTATCAATGACTTCGATCGACTGGTCATCGTGCAGGATCACCTGCACCAGATCAGCATGGCCGGCCAGGGCTTCATCGACGCTGTTATCGATAACTTCTTGCGCCAGATGGTTGGGTCGGGTGGTGTCGGTATACATACCTGGGCGGCGTTGTACCGGTTCTAAACCGGTTAACACCTCAATCGATTCGGCGTTATAGAGTTGTTCAGTCATATTGTTATCGTTGCTTCCTGTTTACGGCTGTTGCAAACAAAATTCTGCGATCTTTGCCAGGTATTGCTGATAGCCAACAAAGCTGTGGTCACCACCTTCAACCAGCTCAAAACGGGCGCCTTGATAATATTCCAGAGCCTGGCGGTAATCTAACACCTCATCGCCGCTTTGTAATAGTACAAAATACTGTTCTGGCCGCTTTAGCGTCAAGGGCATCAGGCTGGCCAATTGCGTCATATGTTCGGTCCGTACCTGGTAACGCTGCTGCAAGACAGGATGATGATAGTCACCGATATAGTCTGCCAGCACTTTGTGCGGCGCGACTGCCGGGTTAATTAAACAGGCGCGGCAACCATAGTGCTCCGCTAACACCGTTGCTAAAAAACCACCCAGTGAACTACCAATCATGGCTGTTGGCGGCGCAGTAATTTGTTGCGCCAATACCGCCATGGCTGCATCCGGGGTGTAAGGTAAATCCAGGGCAGTAATCTGAACCCCGGGTAAAGTTGAAAAATAATCCACCGTCAGGCGGGCTTTCTCCGACTGACTGGAACTGGCAAAACCATGTAAGTAATAAAGCATTAAATCCTCTTAAACTGCCAGCGTACGGTACCGCCAGCACTAAATTGCCATTCACACCATTGTGGCCCCTGATTGACGGTTTGCCAGTCAGGTGTTTCCAAAAACTGCACTGAGCTGGCAGGGCAGCCGACCAGTTGGATCCCCTGCTGCTGGCGTTGATAAGCCAGATGAGCATGGCCATGACTGAGTCCGCGGACCCTGGGTTCATCTTGCAGCAACTGCCAGAATGCCTGTTGTTCGGTCAGGCCGTATTGATCAATAAAACAGGCTAAGGGTTGCGGATGATGATGCATAAACAGCCAAAAATGCGCGCTCGTACTCTGTCTAAACTGCTGCTCTAGCCCCTGTTGTTTCGGTTGCGGAAAGCTGCCGGCTGGCGTCGGTCCTTTACTATCCAATAAAAACAGCTGCCAATCAGCCAACAGCAGACTCTCGGCCGCAACAAAAGGCCTGCGCTGCGTGAGTTCTGTAAGCAAGTGCAAATCATCATGATTGCCCGGCACCAGAAATACCGGACAATCCAGCGGGCAGAGCAATTCCGCCAGCAAAGCATAACTTGCGGCACTGTGATCCTGCGTTAGATCACCGGTCAGAATTACAGCGTCAGGCCGGTCAGACTGCAAAAACGCAATAATTTGCCGCAGATGCAGCGCCGGCTGACAACCCTGATACCAGCCATCAGGCTGCGCCAGCAAATGGCAATCTGTCAGCTGTACCAGGCGGTAGCTGTGCTGATGCGGAAAAACAAAAGATTTCATGCTTAACGAAACACCTCAGGTTCAGTGCGGTAACCCGCCTTGGCGCAGAGTTTTAACCAGTCACGTAATAACAAATTAATTTGCCGTTTTTCGTCCGGCTGGGACATCGTCGGATTCGGATAAGGATAGACTGCCGAAAAACGCCATTGCTGCTGTACCCGCACCACCTCCGCCAGGCGGGCATCGTGATACAACTGTACGTCAAAATCAGGTTGAAAAAAGCCGGGCTGGGACAACGACTGCTGATCTTGCAGTAGCGCAATCTTCAGCCGGGTCGTAAAGGGCGCAACCTCCAGAATAGTTAGCCGGTAACGGCTGGCTATCCCAAACTGAATATCACTGTGGGTTCCGACCTCTGACAAAGCCGGCAGTAAGCGGTGTAAAGCGGCATAGTTGCGCTCGCACAAGCTCAAAAAATCCGGCAGGTAGGGTATATACGACTTTCTTAGCAATCAGCTTCCCCAGCGTGTTGTCACGTCAGACAAATGCAACGCCAGCCACTGCAAGGCAATTACTGTGGCGGCATTATCAATTTTACCTTCAGCCAGCAGCTGCATAGCCTGCATTCTGGGCATGACATGAACTTTAATATCTTCATGCTCGGCACTCAAACCAAAGATCCCCTCCGCGACCGGCGCGGTTAAACGCCCCAGAAATAGCTGGATCCGTTCGGTACTACCACCCGGGCTGGAGTAATAGTGTAACATGGGCATCAGCTCTGTCAGTTCAATACCTGCCTCCTCTAGCGCCTCCCGTTTCGCCGTCAGCTCCGGGCTTTGTCCTGGTTCAATCATACCGGCAATGGCTTCCAGCAGCCAGGGACTCTGGCCACTACTCACAGCGCCGACCCGGAACTGCTCCACTAACACGATTTCGTCGGTCCCGGCATTGTAGGGCAGCACCACGACCGCCTGATCACGCTCAAAAATTTCACGGGTCATCACGTCACTCCAGCCGCCGGCAAAACATTTATGCCGCAGTTGCCAGCGCTCAATCCGGAAAAAACCCTGAAAAACGGTGCTTTTATCGAATATTTCCAGATCTGTTGCCGCAAAAGCAGGATACTGACGTACCTTGAATTCTGACATAGGTGTCCTCACATTTTGTTACACTCTTCAGGGTAACTTTACGGTATAATCATTACCTAGTTTACGTTAACAGGTTATCATTTGGGCACTTATACGCACTTTCGTTTATCACCAGGATTAATAAAGATGAAAAAAACCCTCTTAAGCACTTTGGTGCTGTCATCTCTGAGTTTGTTCAGCCTGAATTTGAGTGCTGAAGATTTACAAACTGTGTATCAACTGGCTACGCAAAAAGATCCTGTGGTACAGCGTGCAGCCGCCAGCCGCGATGCCGCGACAGCACGTATTGATGTCTCAAAAGCCCGCTTATTACCCAGTGTTGTTTTCGGTGCTGACGTCAGCCGTTCTACCGGTGATAACCTGCGTTTTAGTGGCAGCAATTCTGTCGGCGCCGGTATTCAGGCCAGACAATCGTTGTTCGACTGGAGCAACTGGCAAGGTTTAGACCGCGCTGAGAAAATCGCGCTGCAAAGCCAAACAATTTATGATGCTGAAGTGCAGGCGCTGATTGTGCGGGTTACCGATGCATACTTTAACGTACTGAAAGCCCGTGACAACCTGACTTTTGTCGCCGCGGAAAAACGTTCAGTCGAGCGCCAGCTGGAGCAAACCAAACAGCGTTTTGCGGTAGGTCTAACTGCCATTACGGATGTTCATGAAGCCCAGGCACAGTTTGATAGCGTTGTCGCCCGCGAAATCAGCAGTGAAAATGCACTGGAAAATGCCCGCGAAGCACTGCGTGAAATTACCGGCCAATACCATGCTCAGGTGGCACAGCTGGATACTGACAAATTCTCTGCCTCCCGGCCATCGCCAGAAGTGGTCACCGAATGGGTAAGTATCGCTCAGGAAAACAACCTGGCGTTAAAAGCACAGCGAATTGCGCTGGATGTGTCAGCATTAGACATTGATTTGGCAAAATCTGGCCATTTACCGACGTTAGACGCCAGCGCTAACTTAGGCGTGTCTAAGGTCTCAGGCTTCGATCGCTCAGACAGCAGCTCGATTGGGATTAATTTGTCAGTACCGATTTATGCCGGTGGCGGTATTGAAGCCGGTGTACGTGTTGCACAGGCTAACTATGTTGAAGTAAGCCAGGCCTTTGAGCAAACTCACCGCTCTGTCGTACGTCAGGTTCGCAGCTCATTTAACGATGTCAATTCCCAGATGTCAGTCATTCGCGCCCTGGAGCAAGCGGTGATTTCAGCGCAAAGTGCGCTGCAAGCCACTGAAGCGGGTTTTGAGGTCGGTACCCGGACTATTGTCGATGTGTTACTTAGCACCCGCAACCTGTTCGATGCGCAACGTAATCTTTCTGGCGCCCGTTATGATTACATTCTGGCACAACTGCAGTTAAAACAGGCAGCCGGTAACCTGACCGAGCAAGATCTGTTAGCTATTAACAGCGCACTGATCAATTAAGCTTAAGCGGGTGCGGCCTGAGGCGCACCCGCATCCTCCTACCAGTTTCGGCTTTTCTGACGGCGGTTTTCCGTTACAATACCGGCAATTCGATTTTCCGGAAGTCTCGATAGTGGTTAATGTTCCCCGTTTTAGTTGGCGTTTTTTATTACCGCAATATTGGCTGGTATGGCTGGGTGCAGGTTTGTTGTATCTGATTAGCTGGCTACCCTATCGGATGTTAATGGTATTCGGCGCTGCTTTCGGCCGGTTATTATTCAAAGTACTAAAATCCCGGCAAAAGATAGCGCGCCGTAATCTGGAGTTGTGCTTTCCTGAGATGCCAGAGGCTGAACGCGAGCTGTTACTGCAACGCAATGCCGAAGAAAGTGGTAAAGCCATGCTCGAAACGGTGATTGGCTGGTGGTGGCCAGATTGGCGGATCAGGAAGCTGGCGCATTTTAAAGGTTATGAGCATATTCAGCAGGCGCTGTCTGAGGGCAAAGGGGTACTATTGCTTGCTGCGCATTTTCTGCATCTGGAAGCGGCCTGTCGGGTCTTTGGCCTGACGCATCCCAGTGTTGGTTTTTACCGACCAAATAACAATCCATTATGGGACTATTTGCAATACCATGGTCGTGCCCGCTCCAATAAATATATGATTGGCAAACGTGACGTCAAAGGATTGATTCAGGCCTTAAATAAGCAGGAAGTGTGCTTTTATTTACCAGACCAGGACTACGGCCGTAATCGCGCTGAATTCGTGCCTTTTTTCGCCGTACCGGATACCGCCACCACTACCGGCACTTTGCTGTTTGCCAATGCCGCTAACTGCGTGGTGATTCCGATCATTACCAGCCGGCTCCCCGATTATCAGGGCTACCAAATCCAGGTCTTACCTGCCTTTAAAGACTTTCCCAGCGGTGACGATAAACTGGATGTCACCCGGGTAAACCAATGGGTTGAACAGGCAGTGTTATGTCATCCGGAACAATATATGTGGTTACACCGCCGCTTTAAAACCCGGCCCGACCCTGCTGCAGCCTCGCTGTATCACTAATTTGCCGGAGCCTGCATGAAAATTTTTTTTAGTTTACTGCTGTTAGTCCTGGCGCTGGCGTTGGGCTATTTTTTACTGGTGAAACCGGGTTTTCTGCTCAATACCGAGAAATCTAATCCGGCAGCAGAGGGCTTTAGCCGTTTTTATAGCAACTTCAGAAATACAGTCCTTCAGGGCACTAATCGTAGTGACTTTGTCATAAGCCTGCCAGACGGCAGTGTGGAGTTAATTCCACAATTAAGACGGCGTGAAGTTCAGGTTAAACCAGCCGACCCGGCTTGGCGTGGCGAAGTAATGCGCCGTCGTTTTCAAAGTGGTACCACCTTAAAAGACCAGCTCGGTCAATATGTACAACAAGAAGAGATGGTCCTATTCTGGACTCTGCCGCGGGATTATGTTGTTAAACAATTTTTTGAAACCAACGGCAGCTTGTTTGAGGCGCTGCAAGAATTGGCCTTTACCCTCGGCCCGGACTTTAAGCAACAGGTGAGTGCTTGGTACTGCCCAAAATCCAGAGCCTTGGTACTTACCGATCTGCAAGACCCGTTTTTACAACAGAATTGTATTGCTACCCCTCGTTCTCTGCCGCAGCGTCGCTAAGCCAGCTTTGCCAGGCGGCGGCAACAGCGGCGCGCAGTGTGTCGAGTTGCTGATCATTGCTAACGCTGGCCGGTGCCAGCGTTAGCCGGTGCCCCACCCCGCGTAATGCCTGATAAGCCTCCGCTAGTAACTGTGCCTGCTCGTTACTCATCAAGCCGACGGCAGCTGCGGCTTCGAGGATGCGGATATTATCACTGTAGCGGTATAAAGCCGGGTACCGGTGACCATAAGCCAGTACCAAATATTGGCTAATAAACTCCAGATCAACAATACCCCCCACCTGATGTTTGACATCAACACTTTCCTTACCGTGATGCTGGCGCAGCTTGTCACGCATTTCCTGCACTTCGTGCCGTAAACTGGCCAGAGGTCGCGGCTGCTGCAAAATCTGCTCGCGGATCGCGGCAAACCGTTGCTGTAAGTCCTCAGTGCCGACAATTAGCCGCGCCCGCACCAAAGCCTGATGCTCCCAGGTCCAGGCTTCTTGTTGCAAGTATTGCTGGTAAGTATCGATATGGATCGCCAACAGCCCCGAATTACCAGAGGGCCGCAAGCGGGTATCAATGTCGTATAACACACCGCTGTTGGTGCGGGTGGTACTCAGATGTAAAATACGCTGCACCAATTTTAAATAAAATTGCTGCGAGTCGATGGCGCGTTCACCATTGGTCGGGGCCTGACTCTGGCATTGGTGCACAAAGACCAGATCCAAATCTGAGCCATAACCCAACTCTAACCCCCCTAATTTGCCATAACCAATTACCGCAAAAGCTTTGTTTTGCGTACTCGTTTCAGCTGGCAAACCATACCGCGCGGTCATCTGTTGCCAGGCCAGCTCCACCAACTGTTCCACTATCACTTCGGCGAGCCAGGTCAGATGGTCACTGACTTTCATCAAGGGTAAGACACCGGTGATATCGGCAGCGGCAATCCGTAGTTGCATGGCTTGCTTAAACTGGCGCAAGGTCTCCATCAGCAGTTCCAGATCATCGTCCGGCACTCGTAACAAATACAGCCGCAACCGGTCCCGATAGTCGTCTTTCGTCGCTACCTGATACAGTTGTGCCGGATCAATTAACTCATCCAGCAACATCGGATAACGGGCCAGATGCTCTGCTAACCAGCCACTTTGCGCGCATAACTGCACCAGTTGCTGTAACGCAGGCGGATTTTCAAACAATAACTCAAGATAGGCAGTGCGGGTGACAATTTGCCGGAATACGCCAAGAATTCGGCTTAATACGGTGACTGAGGCCTGTTGTTGTTCTAACCAGTGTAATAACCGCGGCATTAACTTCGCTAAATAATCGCGACCACGCGGCCCCACCGAGCGACGCTGGCAATCTTGTTTAAACTGTTGCAGTTGCGTAATAAGCTGACCCGCATCATCAGCCGTTAGCCAATCTAACTGCTCAGCCAGTTCCACCACCGGCAGCTCGCTATCCCAGAGTACCCGGCCTAAGCTGATTTCTTCGGCCTCCAGTTTTTCTTCCGGCTCGATCACCTCACGAAATTGTTGATGGATCCGCTGCATAGCCTGTTCTATTTCATATTGCAGCTGCGACCAGTCCTGACGCCGCAGCGCTGCAAGTAACTGTTGTTGCTGCGCGGCATCTGCCGGCAAGGTTTGCGTTTGCTGATCATTAATCCCCTGCAACGCCTGCTCCACTTGCCGTAACCACAAATAATCGTCACGCAGTATCTTTGCGGCTTCAGTGCTGATAATACCCTCTGCCACCAGAGCCTGTAATGCCAATAGCAAAGAAGGTTGTTGCAGGCTGGGAATACGGCCACCGCGGATCAGCTGCAGCGTTTGCACGATAAATTCCACTTCACGAATGCCACCCGCGCCCAGCTTAATATTGTCGCGCCGGTTTCGCCGGCGGTTTTCCTGTTCAATCAGCTGTTTCATCCGGCGCAAAGATTCAATCGCCGAGTAATCGATATAGCGCCGATATATAAAGGGCTTGAGCAGAGCCGTCAGCTCCGGCGTAAAACGCGCTTCCGGGTTGAGAACCCGCGCTTTTAGCATCGCGTAACGTTCCCACTCCCGCCCCTGCTCCTGGTAGTAATCTTCCAGTGCGGCAAAACTGAGTACCAGTGGGCCGCTATCGCCAAAAGGACGCAGCCGCATATCTACCCGATAACAAAAGCCATCAGCCGTCACCTGATGCAAAGCCGCGATCAGTTTCTGGCCGAGCTTGGTAAAAAATTGCTGGTTTTCCAGACTACGCCGGCCACCAGAGGTTTCGCCATGCGCCGGATAGGTAAAGATCAGGTCAATATCAGATGAAAAATTTAGCTCTTTGCCGCCGAGTTTCCCCATCCCCAGAATCAACAGCGGCATGGGCTGACCGCTGCTATCAAGTGGCGTTCCATGCAGCGCACTGAGTTGCCGATAAGCCCAATGATAGGCACTGTTAATCAGACAATCTGCCAGGGCGGAAACCTGTAACAGGCTGCTGCTAACTGGCTGCAGTTGCAGAATATCAGCCGCTAAAATTTGGCATAAGCTGGCATTGCGATAACGCCGCAGCATGGCAAACGCTTCCGCATCACTGGCGTCCGGCTGTTGTTGTAACGGGTCGCAGAATCCGGCCTGCAGCATCTGCTGTAAGCGGGAATCCTCTGTTAACACCGCTTGCAATGCCGGCTGCTGGAGTACCGTGCGGCTGATAAAATCGCTGGCACGCTGCAATAATTGCCAGTTTGCGTGCTGGCGGTCACTTAACGCGGCAGTTGCAGGAGTGAGTTCTGACATCCGTTTGCGCTCCTAAGTTGAAGGGTTCAGGCCCGGTTAAACAACAAGGCGGATAGCGTCACTAACCATTGTTGGTAGGCTTGACTGTTAAACAACAAAGCTTGCTGTTCGGTAAGTTGGCGCTGTAGCGCGCGCGCCTGGGTCGCCAAGAGCTGCTCGCCCTCGTCCTGTAAAATATCGGCTAACTGCAATAACTCCGCTGCAGCGTCCGACAACAACTCAACTGCCAGCTCCTGAGTATAGCAAGCCTCTAGTTGCTGTAACCGTTGCAGGTGCCGCAACAGGCGCTCTGCCGGGTCTAGCGACACGGCCAAAGCAGCAGGTCTGGGGGTGGTTTTTTGCTGATACAACTGATAACCGCGTGCTGCTTTACTCAGCCAGCCCGCGCGCAGCGGCAAATGCTGTAATAAAAAGTGTGCCAGCTGAAACAGCTCGTTGGCATCACCACTAAGCAGTTCCAGCTCCAGCTCAGCCAGCTGCTGCCGTCGCGCTCCGGAACGGACTTCGCCTAAATCATAGACCACATCAATTTCCGCGTGCGCAGTGCGCAGCAGCCAGCTTTGGCGGCTAAAGTCGGTGCGAAACAATTCAATCAGCTCCGCCTGCAGTTGCGCCAGATCGGTGGCCACCGGCCAAATTTCCGCCGGGAAGTCGCTAAGCTGCGGTCTGACACCCGCACAAGGCAAGTTATATTCCGGCCGGACTTGTAGTGCGCCATGGTGCTGACCGGCAAGCTTAATCGTTTGTTCAAAACGTCCTTGCTTCTGGCGGGTACGCAGGCCCATATCATGCTGGCGAAACCACTGTGCTGGCGTATCAAAGTAGGCGTTTAGCAAGGCGCTGACTGGAGCAGCAGTTATCTCACCGTATAATGCCAGTAATTCAGGCAAAGCCGCTGCGTCTGCCGGCCCTAACAGAAACTTTAACTCCAGTTCCAGACTCATCATTTTCTCTCCTGCAAGGGTAAAGGCCGAGGTATTAGTCCTTGTAAACTGCGCCACAACTGCCTATCATCGCCGATACCTTTGCATTACTGCGTTGATTTTTGTCAGGATACCTATGTTCAGTATATTTCGCAGCTGTTGTCGCCGGTTATTTTTGTTAAGTCTGTTGCTGTGTTGGCTACCAGCCCAGGCCCAAACCGAACAACAGCCCGCCTTTATCTCCGACAATCTGGTGGTCTATTTACATTCTGGTCCGGGTAATCAATACCGGATTGTTGGCACCCTCACTGCTGGCAGCGAAGTGATCAAGTTGGCAGAGCAGGATGGTTATGTGCAGATCCAGGTTGATGAGACGCGCAGTGGTTGGATCCCAAAAGAAAATCTTAGCTTTACGCCGGGGATCCGCAGCCAGCTAACTGATTTACAAAGCCGTTTTGAGCAACAAAGCGTGCGGTTAACCGAGTTGGAGCAACTTAGCAGCGAAGGCCAGCAGGCTCTGCAACGTCTGACGCTGGAGCGCGACCAGGCGCAGGCAGAGCTGGAGCAACTGAAACGCAGCAATGAACGTTTGAGTAAAGAGCTGGACGCGCAGCAAGCCAGCTTCTGGCAACAGCCTATGGTACTGGGCGGAGCGATTTTACTCTTTGGTTTGCTTTTCGGTTTAATTTTACCCAAGCTGATCCCGCAACGGCGCAATAGCGAGCGCTGGATGTAGTGGCAAGCGTAACCTAAAGGCTTTAACCTGCCGCCGGTGGCGTACTGGCATCGGCGTGCAGTTTTAACGGTAAGCCCTGGTCATTTTTTACCTGCTCGATCACCACATAGGTATGGGTTTGCGCCACGCCGGGTAAATCAACAATTTTTGCCAGAATACTGCGATAGGCCTCCATATTTGGCAGCCGCAGTTTCAGCAAATAATCAAACCCCCCCGCCACCATATGGCATTCCGCTACCTGCGGAATTTGTACTACCGCATCGCGGAATTTATCGAATACATCGCTGGTGGTGCGATCTAAAGTCACCTGAATAAAAGCTGCAGTGCCATAGCCAAGTTTGCTGCTGTTTAGCCTGGCACCATAGCCTTCAATAAAGCCTTCTTTCTCCAGCCGCTTAACCCGATCGATACAAGGACTGGCACTTAAATTGACCTTCTTTGCCAGATCAACATTGGCAATACGCCCTTCTTTTTGCAACGTATCGAGGATACTGATGTCTATTCGATCTAACGCCTTAATTTTGCTGTTCGTCGTCATGGCAGTATTTTTTTGGGTTTGAGGTTTCATTGGCAGAATTATATACGGTTAAATTGCAAAAATAACCACCCTATGCGGTAGTCTTTTCTCTACAATGCCGCCAATATTTCGGCCTAATTTCAGGATACTTCTTATGCTGTTTAATGGTTCATTGGTTACTACCGACCCTTTACGCCAAATCATTCGCGACCACTACCGCGCGGATGAAGATCAGGTATTGGATTACCTGCTGCCTTTGGCAGAGGTCGACGCCAAAACCCGCAGTCGCGCCTGGGAGCGTGCCCGGCAACTGGTGTTGTATATTCGCCAGTCACAAGTGGGTAAAGGCGGTGTCGATGCGCTATTAAACGAATTCTCACTCTCGACCGAAGAAGGTCTGGTGCTGATGTGTCTGGCCGAGGCGCTGCTGCGGGTGCCGGATACGACCACGGCCGACCGGCTGATCCGTGACAAGCTGTCGCAAGGTGACTGGAGCTCACACTTGGGCAACAGCAGCTCACTGTTCGTCAATGTTTCAGCCTGGGGCTTATTGCTGACCGGTAAGTTGGTGAACTACTCGGATGAACAGCGTAAACAGCAATTTGGCTTATTAAAACGCACCTGTGGTCGTCTGGGTGAGCCAGTGATCCGGCAGGCTGTGCGCTACGCGATGCAGATTATGGGTACTCAGTTTGTTCTGGGCACAACTATCGACAAAGCCTTAACGCGCGCCACGGAAATGGAAGCCAAAGGCTTTAGCTACTCTTACGATATGCTGGGCGAAGGCGCCCGTACCATGGCCGATGCAGACCGCTATTTCGCCGCCTATATGACCGCTATTCACGCTATCGGTAAAGCGGCGAATGGCCGCGGTCCAATCAAAAGCCCCGGCATTTCGGTAAAATTATCGGCCATTCACCCGCGCTATGAATTCAGCCACCTGGACCGCGTACATGAAGAGCTGGTACCACGCCTGAAACAACTGGCACTGGCTGCCAAGTCTTACAATATCGGCTTTACTGTTGATGCCGAAGAAGCAGACCGGCTGGATATGTCGCTGGATGTGATCGGCAAAGTATTTAGCGATCCGGATCTGAATGGTTGGGAAGGTTTTGGTTTAGCGGTACAGGCTTATCAAAAGCGTGGCATCCATGTTATTGAATGGCTACGCGAACTGACGGTAAAAGTTGGCCGTAAGTTAATGGTAAGGTTGGTAAAAGGCGCCTACTGGGATACCGAAATCAAACTGTCGCAAGTAGAAGGTTTGGATGATTTCCCGGTATTTAGCCGCAAGCCATCGACTGATGTGTCTTATCAGGCCTGTGCTAAAAAGCTGCTTAGCTACCGCGACAGCATTTACCCGCAATTTGCCACCCATAACGCTTATACTGTGGCGACCATTCTGGAGATGGCCGGTGATTTAACCGGTTTTGAATTCCAGCGCTTACACGGTATGGGCGATGCGCTGTATGACTTAGTGGTTGCCAACGAAAAAGTCCCTTGCCGCATCTATGCCCCGGTGGGTGAACACTCGGATCTGCTGGCTTACCTGGTACGCCGTTTGTTAGAAAACGGTGCCAACAGCTCCTTTGTTAACAACATTATTGATGAAAAGATCCCGGTCGAGTCACTGCTGCAAGATCCGGTAGAAGTGGTGAAAAGTTGGCGCCAGAAGCGCAACCAGTCTATTCCATTACCGGCGAATTTATACGGCAGTAGCCGCCTGAACTCCAAAGGCATGGATCTGACGGATATCAACCAGCTAACGCCACTAAAACAGCATATGTCTGAGTTTGAGCAGCAGATCACCAGCCAACAGGCGCCAGAGGGTGCAGTGGCTGTGGTTAACCCGGCTAACTTAACAGAGGTGATCGGTTACCTGCACTACCATACCCCGGAGCAAATGCAGCAATTGCTGGCCAAAGCCGAGCAAGCTTTTGCCAGTTGGTCGGCAACGGCTGTTACCGAGCGTGCCGCCTTACTGCGTAAATTGGCGGATGCAATGGAGCAACATCGCGATGAGTTACTAACGCTCTGTGTTAAAGAAGCCGGTAAAGTCCTGGCTGACGCCGTGGCAGAGGTACGCGAAGCGATCGACTTCTGCCGTTACTACGCACATCAGGCCGAGCTGCTGTGTGCCAAACCACAGCAGGCGCGCGGCGTATTTTTATGTATCAGCCCGTGGAATTTCCCGCTGGCGATCTTTATTGGTCAGGTTGCTGCTGCCATCGTCGTTGGTAATACCGTGGTGGCGAAACCAGCCGAACAAACCAGCCTGATTGCCGTGCGCACTCTGGAATTACTGCGTGAATGTGGTATGCAAGAGCATGTGGTGCAACTGGTGATTGCGCCGGGCCGTCAGGTCGGTGAACACATAGTACCGGATCCGCGGGTACAGGGCGTGATGTTTACCGGCTCGACCGAAACCGGTTGCTGGATCGCCCGTAAACTGGCAGAGCGTGGTGGTGAGCCGGTGCCCCTGATTGCCGAAACCGGCGGTCAGAACTGTATGATTGTTGACTCGACTGCCCTGCCAGAGCAGGTCGTAGACGATGTGATTTCGTCGGGCTTCCAGAGTGCCGGCCAGCGCTGTTCGGCACTGCGGGTGTTATTCCTGCAGGAAGATGTCGCCGATAAAATTATTACCATGATTAAAGGTGCAATGGCTGAGCTGCATGTTGGCGATCCGGCCTGGTTAAGCACTGACTTAGGTCCGGTGATTGATGCCAAAGCGCATGACCGCCTGACCAGCCATGTTAATTATTTAAAAGATAAAGCTAAGTTGCATTATGCCTGTGCTATCCCCAGCGAAGGCGAACACTTCTTCTTTGCGCCGCACCTGTATGAGATCAGCGATCTGACCGTGCTGGAACGCGAAGTCTTTGGTCCGGTGGTGCATATTATCCGTTTTAAAGCAGAAGAAGTGGATCAGGTGATCCGTCAGATCAACGCAACCGGTTACGGCCTGACGATGGGTGTGCATAGCCGGATTGAACAGTTTACGACTAAGGTCGCCCGCGAAATCAAAGCCGGTAATATCTATGTTAACCGCAATATGATCGGTGCTGTGGTCGGCGTACAGCCGTTCGGTGGCCGTGGTCTGTCTGGTACCGGTCCGAAAGCCGGTGGCCCGCTGTATCTGGAGCGACTGGTTAAAGATAATCTGAGCGTTGACTGCGCAGCATTGGATGAGACGAAAAAAGCCCGCTTACTGGCAGAAACGACCAGCAGTGCGGTCGCTTATGCGATGCCAGCCGCAGCCATTGCCCAATATAAGTGGTCACAACTGACCACCAGCCAACGTACGTCAGTACTGCGACAATTCCTGGCGTCCTTAGCCAGCAATCAGGTGGTTAGTCGCCAGGAGCCGGATCTGGAGCAAGTGCTGATGGTGGCCCGCGCCAAACTGCAACGGGTGGAGTTGGAATTAAACCGGCCAATTAACCTGCCTGGTCCTACTGGTGAGAGCAATGTGCTGGTGTTGGATCCACGCGGTATTTTAGCGCTGCTACGCGATGACAGCAGCAGTTTTAGCCACTGGTTACTCAGTATTATCACCGCGCTGGCGGCTGGTAATGCCGTGATCACTGCCGTTGAAGACGCCGATTTGCCAGAAGCCGAAGCCTGCATCAAGGCGCTACTGGCTGCGGGGATGCCACAACATTTATTAGCTGTGGTACGGCTGGATTGTCTGACTACACTGTTAGCGCATCCGGAGCTGAATGGTGCCGTAATTGAAGTCAGCAGTGCGTTAAAACCGCTGGCTGCCGAGCTGATTGCTGCCCGCGAAGGCGCCATTCTGCCACTGATTACTTCACCGGCAGACGAGCGGATGTTACACCGCTTAGTTACCGAGAAGACCATCACCATCAATACTACCGCTGCTGGTGGCAATGCTTCGCTGATGACGATGGCTGATAACATCGGTTAAGAAGCAGATTTTTTTGCAGAACTACCGTAAAAGCCCGCTACCCGGCGGGCTTTTTGCTATGCTTAACGCAGCAACGACAGCACTACAGGATGTAGGATCGCTAAAGATGTCTTATCAGAAAGTAACTATCGATCAGCTACAGCCGGGTAGCTATGTAATTAAAGTGCTGGAGCAAACCGGCGAACTTGAAATTAAACATGCCGGTTGGGTCCGCACCCGCCAGGCTATTCGCTCATTACGTGCGCAAGGCGTGTTAGCGGTTGCCATCGATCCAGCCAAACAACTGTCGACCACCACTGCACCGGCCAAACCAGCAACCGAACGCGAACCTGAACCTATTGCCTTTCGGGCGCTATTTGCCGATGAACAACCCAAAGCACAACGCTGTATCGAACAAACACAGCAAGTGCAAAAGCAAGTGTTGCAAGCTGCGGCCAGTGGCGAGCCGGTTGATTTAAGTCTGGTACACGAAGTCAGCGCTGGCTTGTCCGATGCAGTAAGCCGCAATCCGGATGTACTACTCTGCCTCGGCCGTATTGCCGCGCAAAGCGACGCGCTGCTGCGGCATAGCTTGAACTGCGCCCTGTATATGGCCGCTTTTGCCCGTTTTCTGAATTTACCCAAACATAAAATTCAAGCACTGATCACGGCAGCTTTGCTACATGATGTCGGCAAAGCACAAAATCCAAAGTTATTGCAGGCCGAGGATGCCGCCGCAATTAGCACCAGTCTGGCAGTGTTGCAACGCAGTACGGCGCTGGCGGGGGAAGTGTCGTTATGGATTAGCCAACATTGCGCCTGCCCGGACGGTAGCGGCGAACCAGCCATCCGCGACGCGCAACTCGATAATGGCAGTAAAATGCTGGCTATTGTTAACCGGTACGAGAAGCTGTCTGCTCCCGAGCAAGGTTATGTCAGCCCTCTGGCGGCGGCACGGCAGTTGCTGGCGCTGGCACCCGCTAAAGTCGACGGGGATTTGTTACAGTTATTTATAAAGTGCATTGGCGTTTATCCACCTGGGACCGTGGTGCGACTGAGTACCGGCCGTCTGGCACTGGTATTAGAAAATAACGCCAAAAAACCGACCCTACCGAAGGTGAAAGTGTTTTATCACAGCACACATCACCATCATGTTCCCCCTAAGGTTGTGGATTTATCCCGTCAGGTCGAAGAGCAGGTTGAAGCCTGTGTTGATCTTAATAAGTATGGGTTAGATGTGCGTAACTACCTTTAAGAAAGATATTTACCACTCACTCAGTGCACGCATACTAAACAGTGTTTGACCAAACTCCAGCATCACATAATGCGGTGTGATTTCCCGTAATCTGACATCCGCTGTGATCCACTGCCCTTCCTGCAAAGACTTGCCATTCACTTTTACCCAACGCTGCGCCGGTTGGGTCGCATAGACATGAGCTTCAAATTTCAGCCGCGGTAACTGTCGTTGCAGGGTTAAATCCAGCATGCTGATATCCTGCGCCGGAGCAGAATGAGCCGTGATATTGCTATTGGCGCGAGGTTGTTGTTCACTTTGCGCCAGCGCACTGGCAAATCGCTCGCGCAGTTCTGCCGATACCTCAGGTTCAGGCACTGGCTCGGCAACAGGTGCAGCCTGCGCAGTCACCGTCACCACTTCTGGTTGTGGCGGCAGAGTTTCCGTAACCTTTTCAATGACGACAGGCTCAGCAACAGGCTCGGCCGGCTGCGTTAATGCCTGTGCAATGGTTGCGGTCGTCGCCGGCGTTACCGCAACCGGCTGCTGTGCTTCAGATACCGGAGCGCGCTGTAACAATAGATAACCTGCCGCAAAACCGGCTAGTACCGCTAACACTAAAGCCAACGCAATAGCCAGGTTACGCCAAAAATGTGAGACCGGCGCCGCAGCCGGTGCTTGTTGCTTTAACGCATCCATCAGGATGGACATATTATTCTCCGCGCCAGATTGGCAACAGTTGTACCGCCAGTAAGAAGCCCAGAATTATACCGAACAGCGCCAATAGCGGCCAGAGCCAGCCGGGTAATGTTTTCGCGACACTTGAGGCCTGATTTAACGGCAGGATTTCAGCGGCCGCGCGCTGCACCTCTTTGGCATCGACCACCGCTTGCTGCTTACCATAAGCCGCTAATAATGCCCGATCAGCCAGCAGGTTGAGTAAACGCGGGATCCCCCCGCTCAGTTCAAACAGCTTCTTTACTGCCTTGTCATTAAATACCGGCCGCTCACAGCCTGCGACCTTTAACCGGAAGCGCACATATTGTTGCACTTCGCTAAGATTAAGCGGCAGCAGATGATAACGGGCAGTAATACGCTGCGCCAACTGACGCAAATCGTTGCGCTGCAACAGTTGTTGCAGCTCTGGCTGTCCAATCAAAATCACTTGTAACAGTTTTTTGGTATTGGTTTCCAGGTTAGTCAGCAGGCGCAGTTGCTCTAACACCGCCGGTTGCAGATGCTGGGCTTCGTCAATAATCAGGATAGTCTTTTTACCGGCGTCATGATTTTTTTGCAGCCGCTGGGTAATTTTATCGCCCAACAGTTTCAGACTGGCGTCGGTTTTTTTATAGCGGATCTTAAGCTCATCGCAAATCGCCGCCAGTAACTCTAGCTCGGATAAAGTCGGGTTTAGGATAAAGGCCACATCGGTTTGCTCGTCCAGCTCTTGCAATAAACTGCGCGATACCGTGGTTTTACCGGTGCCGACCTCGCCGGTTAACAGCACAAAACCACCGGCATCGCCCAAGCCAAAGCGTAAGTGCGCCAATGCCTCAGCATGACGCGGGCTTAAAAACATAAAATCCGGGTTGGGCGCTATCGAAAACGGCGGGCTGTTAAAACCAAAAAATCCGCTATACATCGCTATCCTGTTTATCAGCACTGCAAATTAGGCCAAGGCGGGTATAATGGCAAAAAAACAGCAATCAGGAAAGCGTGTGCAAATTTATCTTGTTGGCGGCGCGGTGCGCGATGAACTGCTGGGCTACCCCTTTACTGAGCGTGACTATGTTGTGGTTGGCGCCAGCCCGGCGCAGATGCTGGAACTGGGCTATCAGCAGGTAGGTAAAGATTTTCCGGTTTTCCTGCATCCGAAAACCAAAGAAGAATACGCCCTGGCCCGCACCGAGCGTAAAGCTGGCAGTGGCTATACCGGCTTTAACGTCTATGCGGCGCCTGATGTGACGCTGGAGCAAGATCTCGCCCGCCGCGATCTGACCATCAATGCTATCGCCAAAACGGCCGACGGCACATTAATTGATCCCTTTGGCGGCGTTAAAGATTTGCAAGCACGACTGCTGCGGCATGTCTCAGCGGCTTTTGTTGAAGATCCGCTCAGGGTACTGCGTGTCGCCCGCTTTTATGCCCGTTATGCGCATCTGGGTTTTCAGGTAGCGCCGGAAACCTTAGCGTTGCTGCAGCAATTAAGTGGCAGTGGTGAATTGCAAACACTCAGTGCCGAGCGCGTCTGGATCGAAACCGCCAAAGCATTGAGTACCGGTACGCCGGCTGCCTACTTCGATCTATTACAGCAATGTGGTGCTTTGCAGGCACTGATGCCTGAACTTGCCGCGCTGTGGGGTGTACCACAACCGGAAAAATGGCATCCGGAAATTGATACCGGAGTGCATACCTTGCTGGTGCTGGCGCAAGCGGCCAAGCTGTCAGAAAAAATCGAAGTCCGTTTTGCCAGTTTAGTGCATGACCTGGGTAAAGGTGTTACCCCAACGGCTTTGTTACCTTCCCATCATGGCCACGAACATACGGGTTTACCATTAATCCAGCAGCTGTGTGAGCGCTTACGGGTACCTAATAGTTGCCGTGAACTGGCGCTGCTGGTTTGCGAGTATCATCAGCTGGTGCACCGCGCCCAGGAGTTAAAAGCCAGCACCGTGCTGAAGTTTTTCAATGCGATAGATTTATGGCGCAAACCAGAGCGACTGAACGATATTCTGCTCTGCTGCACCGCCGATCTACGCGGCCGTACCGGTTTTGAGCAGGCGGAGTATGCGCAGGCCGCTTATTTGCAGCAGTTGGCAGAAGCCGCGCTGCAGGTCACAGCGCAGCAGGTCATGGCTACGGGTATCACCGGCCCGGCGATTAAAGAGGCGCTAAACCAAGCCCGGTTAAACGCCATCGATACCGCCAGACGGGATGAGTGGCGTTAGGCACTAAAACTTAAAAAGACAATCAAGCCCACACCTAATAACAGCCGGTAAATTACAAAGGGTAACATCCCCATCCGGCTGATAATTTTTAGGAAGAAGTGAATACAAATTAAAGCGCTGATAAAAGACAGCACCATACCTAATAAAATACCGCTGATATCGTACTGGGTCGGCTCACTTAGCAGTTTGCTGGCTTGGTAACCACCACTTAACACAATAATCGGGATTGACAGCAAAAACGAAAAGCGGGCAGCGCTGACTTTATCTAACCCGAGCAGCATCGCTGCGGTCATGGTAATACCAGAGCGTGAGGTGCCGGGAATTAGCGCCACTGCCTGTGCCAGACCAATGAACAACGCCTGACGCCAGTTCATCTGCTCCATACTAACCTGTTGTTTAGCAGTCGCATCGGCTAACCACAGTAGTAAGCCGAATACTATGGTGGTGATTGCCAGTACCCAGGGCGAGCGCAAAAAGGTCTCAATCAAATCGGCAGCCAGTAAACCGGCTAACCCGGCCGGAATGGTTGCTAATATCACCCACCACGCCAGCTTACTATCGGTACTATGTTGCCCCCCCAGGCTTTTTATCCAACCCACGGTTAAATTGGCGATATCCTGCCGGAAATACAACATTACCGCTAATAAGGTGCCAACGTGCACCGCCACATCAAAAGCAATGCCCTGATCTTCCCAGCCGAAAATGGCGGAAGGCAGAATCAAATGGGCGGAGGAAGAAATAGGTAAAAATTCGGTAATACCCTGAATAATCGACAGGATAATCACTTCAAGCATGCTCAAGATTAGTCACTCCATGAAAAATCAATTGGCCAGAGTTTCTGGGGTTTGTTGTAGGTTTGCCACAAAGTAGCGTAGCTTAGTTGGGTTAACGGATGAATTTGTTCCGCGGCAATTTCGGCCAACGGCCAAAGTACGAAAGCATTTTCGGTTATCTCGCCACGTGGCAGCTCCACTGGCTGCTGACACACCAGCTGATCGTAGGTCAGTAAATCCAGATCCAGGGTGCGGCCACAAAACTTTTCCGCACCACGCACCCGGCCAAATTGATCTTCAATCTGTTTTAGCAGCGTGACGCACTCGGTCAGACTCAACGTCGTTTCAACACCGACCACCAGATTATAAAAAGGATCGCCGTTAAAACCGACCGCTTCACTTTCATACACTGAGGATAAGGTTAAAGCACCAAAATGCTCGGCCAGTTTACGCACACCGGCGCGCACATAGTGCTCCCGGTCGATATTCGAGCCGACACTAATATAAATCAACGCCATTAGCTTAGCGCCTCGCGGCTGCGCCGAATACACACACCAACTGTTTGCGCCGCAGGCACGGCACCCGGTTTATACACGGTGACTTTGACATCCTGGGTCGCAAACTCGCTGAGTAGCAGTTCAGCTACCCGCTCTGCCACACTTTCAATCAGTTCAAGTGGTTGGGCAGTAATCAAAGCAATCACCCGTTCGCTGATCACCGCATAGTCCAACGTATGGCGCAGTTCATCACTGCGGCCGGCGCGAGTCAGATCACAACCAAGCTCCAGATCCAGCAGTAAGCGCTGCTTAATCTGCTTTTCCCAGTTGTAAACGCCGATCACCGTATCAACGGCAAGTTGCTTGATAAAAACGATATCCATCCGGTGAATTCCGCATTGCGTTATTTTTCGTTTCAGGTAGGCTGGTCGGATAGGTGAAATGCAGGAACACCCGTATTCTGCTGCCCGAAAAATGTTGTCGCAATAGTATCGCAAAAATGGGTGCTGAGGAACCACGGAATGACCCTGCTGATCCTGATCATGATGTTAGCTGCGTACCTGCTGGGTTCGATTTCCTCGGCCGTGCTGGTGTGTCAGTTATTTCGTCTGCCGGATCCGCGCTTTCATGGCTCAGGTAATCCCGGCACCACCAATGTGCTGCGTCTGGGCGGTAAACTGCCTGCGGTATTGGTGCTGGTCTTCGATATCCTCAAAGGCACTATCCCGGTTTGGGGCTCGTACTTTCTGAAAATTGAACCACTGTGGCTGGGGATGATTGCGATTTGCGCTTGTTTGGGGCACATCTACCCATTATTTTTTGGCTTTAAAGGCGGTAAAGCCGTGGCTACTGCCTTTGGTGCCATGATGCCGATTGGGCTGGATCTGGCGGGGTTACTGATTGGCACCTGGCTGCTGGTAGTATTACTGACCGGTTATTCGTCGCTCGGTGCGTTAATCACGGTGGCGCTGGCGCCGCTCTTCACCTGGTGGATCAAACCACTCTATACTCTGCCAGTACTGATGCTAAGTATCCTGATTATTGCCCGCCATCATGAAAATATCCGCCGACTCTTCCGCCGGCAGGAAAGTAAGATTTGGGATAAATCCAAGCGGATACGCGAATAACCCGCTTGCCAGAGCGTTGTAGTAAGTGCCGCTTCAGATCGCTGGCAGCAGCTCCAGTGGCCAGCGTGGCGTAACGCCAATTGATAAATCCTGTTGCTGCCCGGCTTTTAAACGCTGATAACCGGCAAAGGCAATCATAGCGCCGTTATCGGTGCAAAACTCCTTACGTGGATAATACACTTCCCCTTTCAGGCTTTGCATTAACGCCGCCAGTTGCTGGCGCAATGATTCATTAGCACTAACACCACCGGCAATCACCAGCCGCTTGTAGCCGGTTTGCTCCAAAGCACGGCGGCATTTAATCAGCAAAGTATCCACCACTGCCTGCTGAAAAGAGGCGGCGATATCAGCCTGCACCTGTACCGAGTTGCCTTCTTTTTGAATCACCATCGAGGCCGCGGTTTTTAAGCCGCTAAAGCTAAAGTCCAGGCCGGGACGATCGGTCATCGGCCGCGGAAAGCTGTACTTAGTGGCATCACCCTGCGTGGCTAACTTGGCCAGTAAAGGCCCGCCCGGATAATCCAGCCCCATCAGCTTGGCCGTTTTATCAAAGGCTTCACCGGCGGCGTCATCTATCGATTCCCCCAGTAACTGATACTGCCCGATACCCTTCACCGCCACCAGCTGGGTATGACCGCCTGAGACCAGCAACGCCAGAAACGGAAATTCGGGGGCTCTCTCTTCCAGCATCGGTGCCAACAAATGGCCTTCCATATGATGAACCGCCAGTGCCGGCTTTTGCCAGGCAAAGGCTAAACTACGACCTAAGGTTGCCCCGACCAGTAACGCACCCGCCAAACCGGGGCCGGACGTGTAGGCGACGCCATCGATATCAGCAGCAGTTAAACCGGCTTCGCTGAGCGCCTGCTTGATCAGTGGCAGGGTTTTACGGACATGATCGCGAGACGCCAGTTCAGGCACCACGCCACCATAATCCGCATGCAGCGGGATTTGGCTATACAATACATGGCTAAGCAGGCCGCGCTCACCATCGTAGATGGCAATGCCGGTTTCATCGCAGGACGTTTCTATTCCCAGTACTCGCATGTATTAAACCTCAATTTCGGGCGTTAAAGCGGGAAAAAGATCGCTAAGTGCAGCACACTTCGCTATACTCCTCGCCCTTAAAAACGTGCATTGTAGCGGCTTGGCGCCCTGGTCGCCAGAGGATCTGATTTAAGATCGCACAAGCGCTTTACTTTAGTGGTGCTTTTTGCGTAGAATACCGCACCATTTTTAATCGTATTGGTTAACGAAAACCAGTTTTGGCCTGAGGTGAGAATTTAATGCCTGTAGTTAAAGTAAAAGAGAACGAACCGTTTGACGTAGCCCTGCGTCGTTTCAAGCGCTCATGTGAAAAAGCCGGCGTTTTAGCTGACGTACGTGCAAAAGAGTTCTACGAAAAACCAACGTGGATCCGTAAGCGCAAGAAAGCTGCTGCTGTTAAGCGTCACGCGAAGAAAATGTCTCGCGAAAACGCACGTCGTATCCGCCTGTACTAAGTTACAGCTGCCGGATAACGGTGCAGGGCTCACCAGCCCTGGTTTAAATGCTTTATCTGCACACCGTGTTCTTCGAACACGGTTTGTCTTTTTCTAAGACCCGAATAAAAAGGACAACAGTGGCAGGACAAATTCCCCGTCAATTTATCGATGAACTACTGGCCCGTACGGACATAGTAGAACTGATTGATAAGCGCGTACCGCTTAAAAAAGCCGGTAGCCGCAATTACACGGCCTGCTGCCCTTTTCATAACGAAAAATCTCCGTCTTTTACTGTCAGCCCGGATAAGCAGTTTTACCATTGCTTTGGCTGCGGCGCACATGGCAATGCCATCAGCTTTATGATGGAATTTGAGCAGCTGGAATTTGTTGAAGCCATTGAAGAGCTGGCTAAAGATCTGCATCTGGAAGTGCCACGCGAAAAAGGCCAATTTAATAACAGACCACAAGCCCAGGCTGATGACTACACGCTAATGCAACAAGCGGCCAGTTATTATCAGCAGCAGCTGCAACAACATCCGAAAGCCGCAGAGGTTCAGGCCTATCTGACCAAACGCGGCCTGAGTGCGCAGAGTATTGCCGATTACCAGCTGGGCTATGCGCCAGAGAGCTGGGATGGGCTGCTGAAGCATTTTAACGCCAACAGCAAAGCCAAACGCGACCAGCTCTACGATTTAAAACTGATTAGCCGCAACGACAACGGCCGCGAGTTTGATTTTTTCCGTGACCGCCTGATGTTCCCCATTCGCGACAAGCGCGGCCGGGTGATTGCGTTTGGTGGTCGGGTACTGGGTGATGGCCAGCCTAAATACCTGAACTCACCGGAAACCCGTCTATTTCACAAGGGCCGTGAGCTGTATGGTCTGTATGAAGCGCGGCAGCAACCGGGCCATCTGGAACGGTTACTGGTGGTCGAAGGCTATATGGATGTCGTGGCATTAGCGGAACACGATATCCGCTTTGCGGTGGCCTGCTTGGGCACCGCCACGACCTCAGATCATTTTCATACGTTGTTTCGCTATACCAGCCAGGTGATTTGCTGCTATGACGGTGACCGCGCCGGTCGCGATGCTGCCTGGCGCGCGCTGCAAAATGCCCTGCCACAACTAAAAGACGGTGTGGAGCTAAAATTTGTATTTTTACCCGATGGTGAAGACCCGGATTCACTGGTGCAAAAAGAAGGCAAAGCCGCCTTTTTAGAGCGGTTGGCACAAGCCAAACCACTAAGCCAATATTTATTTGAGCATTTACTGGCCGAAAGTGACCCCAGCTCTGATGCCGGAAAAACCGCGCTGGCGGCTAAGGCTACTGAGCTGATCCGCCAGGTACCAGGCACCTACTATCAGGAACAGCTGAGCAGCAAGCTGGATAATTTACTCGGCCGCCAAAGCGCAAGTTCCGTCAGAGCACCAGCCAAACCAAGGCCAACAGCACCGTCGACTACGCTTAAAATTACGCCGATGCGCCGTGCCATTGCTCTGCTGCTACAAAACCCTGGCCTGGTACAGGTGATGCCTGATGCACCGGAACTGGCCGAAGCTGCTTTGCCAGGGATTAATTTGTTGCTCAGTTTACAGCAACATATTCTGGCTAAACCGGGAATTACTACTGCACAATTGCTGGAATACTGGAGAGATCTGCCAGAGCATACCATACTGTTAAAGTTAGCAAGTTGGGAACACCAAATTGCCACTGAACAGTTAACGCAGGACTTCCTCGATACTTTTCATTCAATTGAGGATTTATATCTGCAACAGCGGCTGGAAGCGCTGGAACGAAAAGACAAACTGCAGCAACTAACAAAAGCCGAATGGCAGGAATATCATTTGTTGCTACAAGCGCTGAAAAGCAAAAAACCGCGTCCGGTGAGTTAACCGCGGCTGGCTAGAAAAGCCCCGCTTTGTTATAATCGCCAGTTCGCATTTTTAGATTAATCAACTTTGGTGGAAGATAAGTCTCTATGGAGCAAAGTCCTCAGTCGCAGTTAAAACTCCTGATCCTGAAAGGTAAAGAGCAAGGGTATCTGACCTTTGCCGAAGTAAACGATCACCTTCCACAAGACATTATCGACTCTGATCAGATCGAAGATATTATTCGCATGATCAACGATATGGGTATTCAGGTATTCGAAAGTGCCCCTGATGCCGATGATCTGATTATGTCTGATGCCACCGCCGATGAAGATGCGGTGGAAGAAGCTGCTCAGGCGCTGGTCAGCGTAGACAAAGAACTGGGTCGTACTACCGATCCGGTGCGGATGTATATGCGCGAAATGGGTACCGTGGAGCTGTTAACCCGCGAGGGCGAAATCGATATTGCCAAGCGCATTGAAGACGGGATTAACCAGGTACAAACCTCCGTAGCAGAATATCCGGAAGCCATTACCTACCTGCTGGAACAGTGGGATAAATACGAAGCGGAAGAAATCCGCTTAAGCGATATCGTGTCTGCTTTCGTTGACCCGAATGAAGTCGATGATGCGCCGGTAATGGGCAGCAATATCGGCTCTGATCTGCCGGAAGAGCACCAGGATGACAGCTCTGACTCTGACGATGATAGCGACGAAGACGGCGACAGTGACAGCGATGATGGCGATAGTGGCCCGGATCCGGAGCTGGCGAAACAAAAGTTCGCTGAGCTGCGCGCCCAATACGAAGTGACCCGCAACTCAATTGTGCAGAACGGCCGCGAGCATGCCACTACCAAAACCGAAATTGAAAAGCTAAGCGAAGTATTCCGCTGCTTCCGCCTGGTACCTAAGCAATTCGACCGCCTGGTTAAAAACATGCGTGAGATGATGGACCGGGTGCGGGTGCAGGAACGGTTGGTAATGAAACACGCCGTTGAATACGCCAAGATGCCGAAGAAAAACTTCGTTAAAGCCTTTACCGGCCACGAAACATCGACCGCCTGGGTTGATGCGGAAATCAGTGGCAGCAAACCGTATTCAGCAAAATTAGCCGAAGCCAAAGACGAATTATTCCGCTGTATTGAAAAGCTGAAGAAGGTCGAAGAAGAAACCGGCCTCAGCATCTTTAAAATTAAAGATATCAACCGCCGGATGTCGATTGGTGAAGCCAAAGCCCGCCGCGCGAAAAAAGAAATGGTAGAGGCGAACTTACGTCTGGTCATTTCGATTGCCAAAAAGTACACCAACCGTGGCTTGCAATTCCTGGACTTAATTCAGGAAGGCAATATCGGCCTGATGAAAGCGGTAGATAAATTTGAATATCGCCGTGGCTATAAGTTCTCAACTTATGCAACCTGGTGGATCCGTCAGGCCATTACTCGTTCTATCGCTGACCAGGCGCGGACCATCCGTATCCCGGTGCATATGATTGAAACCATCAACAAGCTGAACCGGATTTCACGGCAAATGCTGCAGGAGATGGGCCGCGAACCCTCACCAGAGGAATTATCAGAACGGATGCAAATGCCGGAAGATAAGATCCGCAAGGTACTGAAGATCGCCAAAGAGCCGATTTCAATGGAAACGCCGATTGGTGATGATGAAGATTCGCATCTGGGCGACTTTATCGAAGACTCCAGCGGTGAATCACCACTGGACTCTGCGACCATGGAAAGCCTGAAAAACGCTACCAACGAAGTACTGGCCGGCTTAACCGCCCGCGAAGCCAAGGTTCTGCGGATGCGCTTTGGTATCGATATGAATACCGACCATACGCTGGAAGAAGTGGGCAAACAGTTTGACGTAACGCGTGAGCGGATCCGGCAAATTGAAGCCAAGGCCCTGCGTAAGCTGCGCCACCCTTCACGCTCTGAAGTACTAAAAAGCTTCCTGGACGAGTAATTACAGCTCTGTCCGCTAGAAACCAAAGGCGCTTTTTAGCGTCTTTGGTGTTTTAAGCGTTTTCAGCGTAAAAAAGCAGCAACCAATTGAAGTTAGTGTCAGAAGCCGGATGACAAAGTTAGTAAAAGTTTTTATACTTCCTCGCGTTTGCATGGTCCCATAGCTTAGGCGAAAGGCGGTCATACAATTCAGGCCCCATAGCTCAGTTGGTTAGAGCACTCGACTCATAATCGATCGGTCGCTGGTTCGAGTCCAGCTGGGGCCACCATTTCAAGCTTCGCTTTCATGCTGTCCCACAGCGGACTGCTCTCGCTTCCTTAACAGCGTTCTAGAATCAGTATCTATTTTTCACTATTCTGTTTTTGGCTGCGATCACTAATTTCTCTGACAGTCCATTCGGGCAACGTAATAGGTATAGTTAATGCCATTGTCACGCAGCTCGTCACACAGGTTCCAACGTTTTGTACAATATCCTTGTTGGTCATAGTTTACTCTTAATACTTCAATCTAATTTAGCCGTGTGCGGTTAATAGCTCGCATAAGGGCTGGTTAATATAGTAATTGCCACGGCCTATTTTCTGTTTCTGTAAAAACCCATGCTCAACCAGCAACTCCAGATACTTCGTCGCCGTAATACGACTTACACCTAATTCCTCAACCAGAAATTCGATCTTGGTGTAGGGGTGAGAAAACAGATTATTTAATAGCTCCTGGCGATAAATTTTCGGTAGTTTCTCGCGCAGCCGGTGTTTTACACCTCGCATCAAGGCTTTGATATTGATGATCAGGTTGATGGTATCTTGAGCAGTAACCGTAATACCGTCCAGCATATACAGCAGCCATGGCTCCCAGTTACCCGTTTCACGCACCTGCTGCAATTGCGTGTAGTAATCTGCTTTATGCGTAATAATAAAACGGCTTAAATACAATACCGGCAGGTTGAGCAAGCCTTTTGCTACCAAGTACAAAATATTGATAATGCGCCCGGTACGGCCATTGCCATCATAAAACGGGTGAATACTTTCAAACTGATGATGGATCAGTGCCATCTTAACCAGTGGATCAGCGTCACACAGGCTATCGTCATTGATATATTGCACTAAGTTAGCCATAAGCTGGCTGATCTCGGTCGCATGTTGCGGCGGTGTATACACGACTTCACCAGTACGGGCATTTTTTAATGCTGTGCCCGGTAAACGGCGTAAGCCTGCCTGATTATGCTCTAACTGTTGCTGTACGGCTAAAATATCATCCAGCCTGATTAAGCCGGTTTGCCTGACGGTAACAAAAGCTTGTTTCAGTGCGAAGGCATAGTCCTGCACTTCTTTCGTTGCAGGATTGGTTAACGCTTCTTCAAACAAGTTGGCTTTGTAAAGCTCATCGTGGGTGGTGACAATATTTTCCACCTCCGAGCTGTCTTTCGCTTCTTGTAAGGCGAGAGTGTTAATTAAGATAGTTTCATTCGGGATACTGGCAGCTACCCCTTTAAGCTCTGCCAGATAACGATGGGCTTCAGCCGCTTTTTTTAACACATTGCGGGTTTCCCAGTTAGCAATATCTGCCAATGGCAACTGAGGTAAGTTATTATGCATAGAAAATCACTTTTTCTACTCTTGTGGTGAGCAATATACATAGAAAAACGCAAAACTTATACATAACGCAATCTAAATGTATAAAAAACAGAAAAAGCTATACATAAATTCCGATAGCAACGACTTCAAGCATATTGCTCCCTCATATAGCCTCGCTTAACTCTGAAAGCACCTGGTCCAGCGAGCTTACGCACAAAAAACCACTTGGCGAACCTCAAACCAAGTTTTTACTCTACAATCGCTTCAAACTAAACTGCACCTGCACCCCAGCCTGACGATATAAGCCTGTTAAATACTGCTGTAATGACTGGGCTAAATCGTCCTGTGGGCAATCGCACCATAACAAAAAGTGTGGCGGCATAACGCTGCGCTCTTGTTGTGGTGGCGGGTTACAATCACTGCGGATCACAAAGTTAGCCGGTCCGGGCAAGGTCAACCGGCTTGGGATTATGCCGCGAACAGTGATCTGCCGGCTCAGATATTGGATCTGGGTACTTTCATCGGCCTGGCCGCTAAATTGCTCGGTAAAGTCATCGATTTGCATTGGCAAGCGTTGCTGTGGCAAGCCAAGCTGCTGCAGTAAGGCGGGGCTGAGCCAAAGATCATTATTGCCTGTTGGCCCCAACCAGTCAGGCTGGAAGATAAAACTTTGCTGCTCAAAACAGTACTGCATTACCAACACTGGCTGCATACCAGTGCCCTGTAATTGCAACAGCTGACTATCAAAGCTGGTGACTGCCCGATTACGGATATCGAGGCTGAGAAAGGCCTGTAACTGCTGCGCTGACGGTAACGGTGACAATGACGCAGCATCTTTCCCGACAGCTACCGCAGTAGCCGTTTGTGGTGTTACCAGCCAGAGTTGCCCGGCAGCCATAGTCTGCGCGCCGTAAAGCAAGGCACTGAGCAGTAAATAAGCGATAAGGTTACGCATCAGAACTCTCCCGCGTTAATCTGGCAACAGGTCCGCTAATACCAGCGAAACCGGCGCTAATTTGTACAGACAAGCAAAGCCTAGTCAGGCCGCAATAGCTTTGCCAGCATCCAGATCAAAGAAGCTGACGCTTTCTTACGATGGTCCTGAAAATTATGAGCTTTGCCGGATTTTTAGTTGCAGTGCGGTATGGAACAGGTAAGGTACAGACAAAATAATCACGCAAGAGGTTTTATGAAACTGTTACCCCTGGCTGGCCTATTAGCCGCAATCAGTTTTGCACCTGCGGTGCTGGCAAGCAGCGCAAATATCAATACTGCTACGCCACTGCAAGCCGAAGATATTTTCCGTCTGGCTGGTGCCAACGATGTACAAATCTCGCCTGATGGCAAACGTGTTGTCTATGTACGGCAGCAAAATAATGTCATGACTGATCGTACCGAGAGCAGCTTATGGTTACTGGATCTTGATACCGGCGCCCATTCGCCGCTGTTTGCCGATAATTTTAGCTACAGTCAGCCACGTTGGGCGCCGGATAATAACCGTATTGCCTTTGTTTCTGAACGTGATGGCAGCAGTCAGATTTATGTGTATTGGTTGAAGGAGCAAAAAACGGCAGCAATTAGCCAGGTGCAGTTGCGTCCCGGTCAGCTTAGCTGGTCGCCGGATGGTCAGCAGATTGCCTTTATGGCAGACGTACCCGCTCCTGCCACCGAGTTTGCCAAAAGTGTTTATCAACCGAAAAAACCCGCTAACGCGAACTGGGCCGCCAGCCCCATCGTGGTCGAGCGTACTTATTATCAGGCAGATGGTCGCGGCGTTATGCGATCTGCCTACACCCAGATTTTTGTACTACCGGCTGATGGTGGCGTAGAGCGACAGCTCACCACTGGTGCTTTTGAGCATCGGGGGCCCTTAGTCTGGACAACCGATAGCCAAAACCTGATTTTCTCCGCCAACCGTCATCCGGATTGGGAGTTACAAAGCCGCCAGGCCGACTTATATCAGGTGAATCTGCGCAATCAACAACTGACCCAGCTGACCAGCTTAGACGGTGAAGAAGCGGAACCAGCGTTGTCGCCAGATGGTAAAACGCTGGCCTTTACCTTTACCCGGCCGGATGCCGTATCTTACGTTAACAGTAAACTGAAGCTGCTGGATCTGGGTTCACGGCAGATCCGGATGTTGGCAGCTGAGCTGGATCGTAGTGTCGAAAATCCAAATTGGGTTAGCAATAACACCCTGGTATTCCAGTATGCTGATCGTGGCCTGACTAAGGTTGCACAAATCAGTACCCGCGACCGCATGACCGACTTAGTCTCAGATCTGGGCGGTACCAGCTGGGGCCGGCCATACTTAAGCGGCATGTATAGCGTCGCCAGCAATGGCACCTTGGCTTACACTCAGGGCAGCAGCCAGCGCCCGGCCGAAGTGGCCGTGTTTCGGAATAAGGCCAGCCGCACCCTTACCGATCTCAATGGTGGGTTGTTGGCACAGCGTCAGCTCGGTAAGGTGCAGGAGATCCGCTACACTTCGACTGCCGGCAATGAAGAAATCCAGGCCTGGTATATTACGCCGCCTGATTTCGACCCCAGCAAAAAATATCCGCTGATCCTGGAAATTCATGGTGGACCACATCTGGCCTATGGTCCGCAGTTTGCTGCTGAGCTACAACGCTATGCCGCTGAAGGTTATGTGGTGTTGTATAACAACTACCGCGGCAGTACCAGCTATGGCGAGCGCTTTGCGATGCTGCTGCACTACAATTATTCCTCTGAGCATGACTTTAAAGACCATATGTCGGGGGTCGATGCGATGCTGGCGAAAGGCTTTATCGATCAGAATAACCTGTTTATCGCAGGCGGTTCGGCCGGTGGCATTGCAACCCTGTATGCGGTAGGTTTAACCCAGCGTTTTAATGCCGCTGCTGCGACCAATCCGGTGGTTAACTGGACCTCAAAAGTACTGGCTGCCGACAGCTATGTTGGTCAGATCCGCAATCAGTTCCCCGGCACACCCTGGGATGAACAGGCGCATTACTGGCAGCGTTCACCGTTGTCTTTAGTGGGTAGTGTCAGCACGCCGGTGTTACTGTTTACCGGTGAAAAAGATCGGCGCACGCCTATTGCCGAAACCGAGCAATACTATCAGGCGCTGCAGTTACGGCAGGTTGATAGTGCCATGGTGCGGGTACCCGATGCTTACCATGGTGTCACTAACCGGCCGTCATGGTTAATTGCCAAGGTGGAGCATGCGCTGGCCTGGTTTAAGCGCTACCGCAAGGACTAAACCTTAGTTCAACAACTGCGGTGCCGGCATAGCCCGGCGCCGCTGCTTATCCTGATACATCGCCACATCGGCCAGACTAAGCAGCAAATCCAGCTCCCGGCTATCACCACTATGCCAGCTGACGGTGCCGATACTGGGCCCGTGATACAGCACCTTATGTGTGCCTAACGAGTAAACACCACTGCATGTTTGCCGGATCCGGTTCACCAATAATTGCGCCTGCTCTTTCGAGATTTCCTGCGCCTGACATAACATCACAAACTCATCGCCACCCTGGCGGGCTACAAAGTCACCTTTACGTAAACACTCACTCAGCCGCTGCCCCACCTGGCGTAAAAATTCATCACCGGTTTCATGCCCGAACTGGTCGTTAATCTGCTTAAATTTATCTAAATCGACAAAAATTAAATAAAACCCGAGTTGCTGACGGTTACCACGGGCAATTAAACGTTCCAGCTCTTCCAGCAAATAGCGGCGGTTTGGCAGCCCGGTCAAAGCATCATGCCTGGCGTGATACGTTAACTGTTCATTTAAATCAGAAAGTTGCTGATGCTCCTGTAAGCGCGTTGCCAGCAATGACAAGGTATTGCCGATCCCGCTTAACATCAGCTGCTGTTCGCCAGTCAGGTGATCGTTAGCGCTGATCACCAGCAACCCTGCAACCACACCCTGCGCATCATAAATATTGAGTAACGAGCTGTGGCTACCACTGAACTGCGGTGGGCAGGTCGCACCAGGGAGAACCTGTATATTCGAGCCTGTCACGGAAAGATCGGCCTGGCTAAGCCAACTCTCCAGTTCAGCCGCAGGTGCCGTCTCCTGCCACAGCCTTTGCTGTTCGGCGCCGGTGCTAAAAGTAAAAATATGCTGCCATTGACCGCTTTGCCGCATTAAATCCGCGACCTGCTCTACCGCCAAAGGCAACGACTGAGCAGCAACGGCAAAATCACTTACCGCAGCCAGCAACTTGACGGTACTTAGCTCCCGCTCGGCGCGGCTGGCGCGCAGCAGGGTGCTTTGTTGCTGCCTGTCGCGTGCCCACTGCACACTGATTAACTCGGCACACAGTTGTAAAATTTGCAGCAATTCCGGCCGATCCTGCAGCTGTAATTGCTGGGAACTAGCACCACAAAGTGTGCCGCAAACCTCCCCCACTGCGTCCACGACCGGCACACTCATATAGGTTTGTAATCCCAATTTTTTCGCCGCTGCCGAGTCCGGCCAGGTTGCAGCTACATCGCTGGTTATAAAACGGCCACTTTCCAGTGCTCTTTTGCATAGGGTGTCATGCCAGGGCACTTCCAACCCTTCCGGTAGTTGGAGCTTGCCAGCATTTAACACATACTCAATACGTTGCACACCGGCCGGAAAATTGATACTGGTCAGGTAGGTCGACTCCAGCCCGGTAAGTTGCTGAATTAAGCGCAGCATCGGGCGGGTCAGATCTTCTATTGAATTGGCGCCGGCGACATAGCCAGCCAGCAAACTAAGTTGTGAGTCCATCCCGCTCCTGTTCCTGTCTGTCATGGCTATTTAACTACGGTTGCAGTTGTTCGTTTAGCATAAGTGTAGTAGAAAACTAAGCGGAAGTAGTGACTTACCTAAGCCCGCCTAAGGCTAAATATTTCAGGGAAGTATAATCATCAAGCCCATATTTTGAGCCTTCCCGGCCATAGCCGGACTGTTTTACCCCTCCAAAAGGCGCAGCAGCATTAGAAATAATCCCGTCATTAATCCCCAACATCCCAAACTCTAATGCTTGTGCCACCCGAAATACCTGCCCCAGCTGCTGACTATAAAAATAGCCGGCCAGGCCATAATCGGTGGCATTGGCCAGCGCAATCGCTTGCTGTTCAGTACTAAAGCTGGTTATCGCCAACAGCGGCCCGAAAATCTCTTGTTGGAATAGCTGCATCTGCGGCGTAACGCCGGTCAACACCGTCGGTTCAAAAAACAAGGCTCCGGCCGGATGTGGGTTGCCGCCTAGCCGCAACTGCGCGCCATGCTGCAGTGCATCGTCCAGTAACTGCTGCACCTTAGCCACAGCTTTAGCCTCTATTAAAGGCCCAATAGTTACGTTTGGGTCAGTGCCGGCACCGACTTGAAGTGCCCGCACTTTAGGCAATAAGATTTGCAGGAACTGTTCGAGAATACACTCGTCAACCAATACCCGGTTGGCACAAACACAGGTTTGGCCGGCATTACGAAACTTGGCGGCGATTAACCCCTCGGCAGCAGCGTCCAGATCGGCACTGGCAAACACGATAAAGGGTGCGTTGCCACCCAACTCCATACTAACGCGTTTCACGCCATCAGCGCACTGTTTTAGCAGTTGCTTTCCCACCGCAGTGGAGCCGGTAAAACTAAATTTGTTTACCAGCGGATGCCGGGTTAACACTTCGCCAAGTTGTTGGGCCGCAGTACCGACCAGCACATTAAAGATGCCGGCCGGTACGCCGGCACGCTGCGCCAATTCGGCACAGGCCAGCGCCGACAACGGCGTTTGTGCTGCCGGCTTCACCACAAAACTACAGCCCGCAGCAAGGGCGGCGGCAGCTTTGCGCATTAACATCGCATTGGGGAAATTCCATGGGGTGATCGCCGTCACGACACCTAATGGCTGACGCAATACCAGGATCTGTTTATCGGGCGCGGCCGGCGGAATAATATCGCCATAGAGACGTTTTGCTTCTTCAGCAAACCAGCTTAGGTAAGCAGCGCCATAACGAATTTCTGCCCGGGCCTCCACCAACGGCTTGCCTTGCTCCAGTGTCAGTAATAACGCCAGATCCGCTTCATGTTGCTGCAGTAGCTGTTGCCAACGTAATAATATGGCCGCGCGTTCCGCAGCGGGCAGTGCCGCCCAGGCTGGCTGCGCGGCTGCTGCAGCTTCAACGGCAAAAACGGCCTCAGTTTCGCCCGCTTCGCTAACCGTTGCTAACACTTCACCACTCGCCGGATTAACGACTTGAAAAACGCCTGCTTTTGACGCCAGCCATTGGCCGTTGATATAAGATGTGGTTTTAAGTAACGCCTGCTCAGTTAAGGCTAGCATTAGCGGCCCCCTGCTTATAAAGGAATAACCGCTATTAAAACATGCCCTGCTGAGGGAATAAACCCGCCGATTGTTCGCACTTAGCGTTTATATTGGGTGGGGCAATAAGCGCGGCTAATCTCAGGGTTTCGCAATTTCAGATGTTTGGTTTTACGGCCACTGACTCTGGCCCGCCATAGCCGAAAACTACTAGCTTTTAATTCAGCCCGCATAAAGCGAATTAGCGCGTTTTCATTCAAGCCATATAGGTTTTCAATAACCTCGAAGGGGGTACGATCTTCCCACGCCATTTCGATAATACGCGAGCGTTGTTCATCACTAAAGGTCACTGGCATTCTCCATCAGCGCATAACGCTGGTACAGCTCAAGTGTGGCAAATTTCGAAAAATATTGAGGGCCATAATGACTTCTCAAAAAACCATAATGATGATTAAACGTATAAACTAAGCTAACCGATTGCCTGGCAGGAAATTTTTTATGCGTATTTATTGGCTGTTATTGTTATTACTCGCGGGTTGCACCAGCGTGCCGGATAAAGTCACACCGGTTAGTCCCTTTGAGCTGGAGCGCTATTTAGGTAGCTGGCATGAAATCGCGCGGCTGGATCACTCGTTTGAACGCGGTTTAACGCAGGTAACGGCGGAATATAGCTTGCGTGATGATGGCGGTATCAGCGTCCTTAATCGGGGCTATGATGCCGCAAAAGAGCGTTGGAAAAGTGCAACCGGCAAAGCCTACTTTGTTGATGACACTAATACCGGCCGCTTAAAGGTATCGTTCTTTGGGCCTTTTTACGGCGGTTATAATATTGCCAAGTTGGATCCAGATTACCAGATAGCCCTGGTGGTCGGTCCGAATCTCGATTACGCCTGGCTGTTGGCCCGCAAGCCGCAGTTATCCGCTGCAGAATGTGCGCCCTATCTGGCCGAAGCCGAACGCATTGGCATTGCCCTGGATCAGCTGATCTGGCTAGCGCCTTGTCGCTAGCGCAAAAAAACGCCGGCACTGCGCTTTGCACAGGCCGGCGTATTATTACTGTAAAAATGAAATTAAGCTTTTGCCGGGATCCGCTCTAAAACCGCCAGCAGCAGCTGCCAGTACTGACCGACAGTTTCGATATTGACCATCTCATCCGGACCATGTGGGTAGCGGATAGTTGGGCCAATCGACACCATATCCATCTCTGGGTACGGCTTTTTAAACAAACCGCATTCCAAACCAGCATGGATCACCATAATCACCGGCTCTTTGTTATAGATTGCCTGATAGGTATCTTTAACAATCGCCATCACCGGCGAAGCTGGATCGGGCTTCCAACCCGGATAAGCACCACTGAACTTCACCGCAACACCGGTCAGGGCTGCTAATGATGCCAGGGTGCTCTCAACCTGCTCGCGGCCGGAGTCGATCAGCGAACGGATTAAACAGACCACCTGAACGGTATCGCCGGTGGTGGTAACGACCCCCAGATTTAATGACGTTTCTACCACACCGGCAATATCGTCGCTCATCCGCACAACGCCGTTCGGGCAAGCATTAAGCAGGTGTAAAACCTTATGCTGGCTGGCATTATTCATCACCTGGGCCGGTAAAATGGTCTCAGCAACCGCAAACTTAATCGCCGGCTCTACCGCTGATAGCTCCTGACGGATCAGGGTTTCAAAGGCTGCCACCGCATTTTCCAGTAAGACTTTTTTATCTGCTGCAACGGTAATGGTCACGCCGGCCTCGCGCGGAATCGCATTACGCAATGAACCACCGCTGATTTCACTGACTTTCAAATCCAGAGTTACCGCCTGCTCAACCAGAAAACGCGCCAGTAATTTATTCGCATTGCCGCGGCCTAAATGAATATTCACCCCGGAGTGGCCACCTTTTAAACCACTCAGATTTAAGCGATAAGCCTGATGCCCAGCCGGTACCGGTTGCCATTGCATGGGGATACTAAACTCGGCATCGACACCGCCGGCGCAGCCCATATAGATTTCGCCTTCCTGCTCCGAGTCGGTATTAATCAGGATCTCGGCGTCGAGCAGGCCGGCTTCAAGGCCAAAAGCACCGGTCATACCGGCTTCTTCGTCGATCGTTAACAGCACTTCCAACGGACCATGTTTAATGTCGTCACTACCTAAAATAGCCAGCGCCGATGCCATACCAATACCGTTATCTGCACCCAGCGTGGTGCCCCGGGCCGTGACCCATTCACCATCGACATAGGCATCTATAGGATCTTTAGTAAAGTCGTGTACCTTATCGGCATTTTTTTGCGGCACCATATCCAGATGCGCCTGGATCACCACGGTTTTACGGTTTTCCATCCCCGCTGTGGCCGGCTTTTTAATGATCAGGTTGCCTACCTTGTCTTCCACGACGGTTAAACCTTTATCGCGGGCCCAGGCCTGAATATGCCGGCTAAGCGCCTGCTCATGCTTGGACGGATGTGGAATAGCACAGATTTGGGCGAACCATTGCCATAGCGGCTGCGGGTATAAACTGGAAATCGCGGTCACAACAACTCCTGATGTAGGGGCAGAGAAATTATCGTGATTTTATCACAACCTCTAGCGCAGGCGCATAAGCCACCGGCTAATCGCCCGCGGGCTGCGATTAATAACGTAAAGCGGGATAGACAGTCGTCAGCTATTTCTTACAACTGACGGCTTTAACCCACTAACATCCAGATTGCGACGCCAAACATCAGGCAGGCGCCAATGCGGTTTAAATACTGTAGCCGGTTGGTTTTCGTCAAAAACAGCGCCAGCGCCTTGCCGCCACTGGCATACAACAGCATAGAGCCAAACTCCAGCAGCAGAATAATGGCCACCAGCACCAGCAATTGCGGCCAAAACGCCAGTTTGCTATCGATAAAGGGCGGTAATAACGCCATATGAAAGGCCCAGCCTTTGGGGTTAGACACGGCGGTAATAAAGCCCTGACTAAACAAGGTGCGCCGCGGTAACAACACCGGCGCTGTGCCCAGCTGCGGCAGCGCCAGTTTACCTTTGGCACGCCACATTTGGATGCCAACATAAGTTAGATAGGCGGCACCAAGCAGCTTAAACCACTGAAACAGGTCCGGAAACTTCAGCATCAGAGCGGCTACACCTAATACCGCCGCCATGGCAACTAAACCCACGCCCAGCATCTCGCCCCACATCATCCAGAAGGTACGACGCACGCCCTGACTCATCCCCAAGGTCATGGCCAGCGTCATACACATGCCCGGCGTAACAGAGACAAATAAAAAGGTGGGAATAAAAGCGCCCAATAATGTCAGATTAACCATAAGTACCCCGGTAGACTCGCCGCTTATTCTGGCGACTTCTGCGTATTGCAGCAATAGCTAAACTAACTTTTAGATTATCCTGTTCAACCGCACGCCTCGTTTTGCAATTAAAACAGTGCCAGACATTCAAAATCTAACCGCCAAAGGCCAACCAGCCCCAGACTGGCGCCCACTTCCTGATCACTGTTATGCTAGCGCTACTTTGACTGTTGCAGATTGAAATCCCTGATGAAAATAGTGGTAAGAAGTTTATTAAAAGGCCTGGCGATTGTACTGCCGTTAATTATTACTATCGAGCTACTGCGCTGGCTGCTGACCACGATCGAAAGCGTACTCGCACCTGTGGTGCAATTGCTGATCCCGGCCACCTGGTATCTGCCTGGCACGGCAATACTGTGTTTTGTCATCGCCTGTGCGGTAATTGGTTTTAGCTCGCGCTGGGCTGGTGTGAACTGGCTCTGGCAGTTGCCGGGCAAGGTATTAATGATACTGCCGGGCAGCAAACAAATTTACGGCATGTTGCAAGATTTAATTGATGTGATGGCCGGCAAGAATTTTAGTGATGGCTCGGTGGTGATGGTGAAACTGCCCTCATCTGAGATTGAACTGATTGGCATTGTTACCAAACAAGGCGGCCAGGCAGAGGATCGGATGTCGTCACTGATGCAGGAAGAACAACTGGCGGTGTTTATCCCGATGGCCTATAACGTCGGTGGCTACACCATTATAGTGCCACGCAGTTGCACCCGCAGCCTTGATATGAAGCCCGCCGAAGCCCTGCAACTGGTGCTTAGCGGCGGCTTGGGTAGCAGTAAAGCACCGGGGAAATCATAAGCTCAGCTATCGAAGCCCGCCCCCCGGCGTTGCTTGCTGTTATTCGAGATCCAGATTTAAAGTGCGCAGCTCTTTTAACGTCTGCGACTGCAACATCTCTAAGGTTTTATGGTGCGGTTCTGGCCGTTGCGTTTGTGCGTCTACCCGCACAAATACTATATCATCGGCAAAGCAGATGGTTTTTTTGGTGGCCTTGTTACGCACCAGACAACTTACCGTAATAGAGGTTCGGCCCACCGCTTTGGTGGCCAAACCAAACTCGACCACATCACCCAGCTTGGCCGGGCTTTCAAAACTGATGGCGCCCATATGCTTGGTCACCAGGCTATTGGTTTCTAACTGACAAATGGCGTAAATCGCCGCTTCCTCGTCTATCCATTCTAATGCCCTGCCACCAAAGAGGGCATTGGCATAATTTAAATCACCTTGCATCACCAACCGACGGCTTAAAAAACGCATCTTCTCACCTGTAACATCATTGTTTGAACCTTAAGTATATCCCTGTTGGCGTATTGCACCAATCAGCCAATCCCCTGAAAATCAGATTAATAATTTTTCTTCGCTGACTACTGTTTTCAGTTTGCACAAGGCTTTATGATCGCAGCCCTATTATTGCCGTGCGCGATCACCTTCGATGCAAAATATCCTGCTGTATCTGATTACCGTCCTGATTTGGGGTTCGACCTGGTTTGCCATTGAGTTTCAGCTGGGCGAAGTGGCCATTGAAGTCTCGTTGTTGTATCGCTTTGCGCTGGCTGCGGCACTGATGTGGCTGTACTGCTGGTATCGCAAGCTGGATATGCGTTTTTCGCTGCGCCAGCATGGCTTTATTCTGCTGCTGGCCAGCCTGAATTTTGCGCTGAATTTCCTGTTTATCTATCAGGCGCAGCAGTATCTGACCTCTGCCATGACGGCGATAGCCTTTACAACTATGTTGCTGATGAACATTATTAACACCCGGCTGTTTTTCGGCAAACCGGTGGCCAAACGCATCTATTTTGGCGCCCTGCTCGGCATTGCCGGCATCGTTGTGTTGTTCTGGCCGGATCTGGACGGTATCGATTTCACCAACACCAGTTTACTCGGCTTAATCCTGATCTTATCCGGCGCTCTGTCAGCGTCCTTTGGCAATATGGTCAGTGTGCGCAATTCGCGGGAGCAAATGCCGATTATGCAGGTCAATGCCTGGGGTATGCTGTATGGCAGCCTGGTGCTGCTGGCCGCCGCACTAATCAAGGGCCACAGCTTTACTTTTAGTACTGAGCCGGCCTATCTGCTGTCGCTGGTCTACCTGGCGGTATTTGGTTCGGTGATTGCTTTTGCCAGTTACTTTGCGCTGCTAAAACAAATTGGTCCGGAAAAAGCCAGCTATACCATAGTACTGTTCCCGTTAGTAGCAGTGGTGCTAAGTACCCTGTTTGAAGATTTTCACTGGACCAGTTACACCTTTAGCGGCTTTGCGCTGGTACTGCTGGGTAATGCCATCGTACTAACGCCTTTTGACCGCATTCGGGCCCTGCTTAACCGTGAGCAGCCAAAGCTAGCCAACTGAGGTGCGTAGCAGAGTTAAGTCGCTTTGAAACCTATCGAGGTACCAGCGTAAAAACGATAGCAGCCTTGCTAGAATGCCTGTCGCTCTCGTAAAAATCGGGCGAAGCGCGGTATCCCATTGCTGGTGTAACCATTATAACGATAAGTAATTTCGCTACCGATGGCCGGCGGTGTTTGCCGCAGGGCATCGGTTAAGCCGCTGCCAATAGCAAACTCCAGCCCTTCAGGTGTTCTGACAATAAGCGCCCCTACCATGCCCTGATATTTCCCCCTACCAGGCCGATAGCCAATCACTGTCGCTTCGGCATCCTGATAGGTTTTAAGTTTAAGCAAATCTGCGCTGCGGCCGGTTTTATAGTGCGCATCCTGATGATGCAGCATTAAACCCTCAGCGCCAGCCTGCTCCAGCTGTGCCAACGTTGCCAGTAAGGTTGCTCTGTCCGCAACGCGAAACTGCGGTACTACCTGCAGATAAGGGCTATTTTGCTGCTGTACCAGCAGTTGCATCATCCTGATCCGTTCAGTAAAAGTCCCCTCTGCCTGCGGCAGCTCAAAAATATAATAGGCTAACTGCTGCCACTCACTGCTCACTGGCTGCTGCTTGCTCACCGTACTTAAGATTTGTGCAAACTGCTGCCTGGCAAGCCACAGCTCACCATCGAGCGGCCGTGGTGGAAAGTCTGCGGTAAACCAGGCTGGCGCCTGAATAATATTGCCACCACGGGAAATCAGCTGTTTGCCATCCCAGTAAGCCCGCACACCATCCAGCTTTTCACTTACCCAATACTGACTGACATCAATATTATCCTGATAATCCTGTGCCAACAGCAGATCAGGCTTTGTCACAGCCAAGAGTGGAAAACTACCGAACACCAGCAAGAAAATTAACATTTTAAACATTATTTTGCTTCCTTTATGCAAAATAATGAGTGTAGCTGCTAAGCGCCTGAGCGCAACTTAGCTGGATACTGGCCAGACGGAAAACGGCGACAAAAGGCTAACGCGGGTTAATCCAGTACCGGTTTTAGATAGCCTGCGCCCAGTTGCCGCATCTGTTGTTCAACCCAACTGACGCGTTGCTGTAGGTAGGGTGTTAACTGATTCGGATCGCGCCGGCGCGGGCTTGGCAACAGCACTGCTAATCTGGCAGCCTGATTGCGGCTTAACTGGCTGGCTGATTTACCAAAGTAATACTGACTGGCCGCTTCCACACCATAAATACCGGGTCCGAATTCGGCGATATTCAGGTATACCTCCAGGATACGCTTTTTGCCCCAAAGCACTTCCAAGCTCAGCGCTAACGCTGCCTCCAGTCCTTTTCGCAGCAAACTGCGGCTAGGCCATAACAACAGGTTTTTTGCCGTTTGCTGAGTAATGGTACTGGCACCACGCAAACCGCCGCCATCGTCAAAACGCTCCAACGCATTACGGATTTCATCGATATCGACACCAAAGTGCTGCGGGAAGCGCTGATCTTCTGACGCCACCAGCGCCAGCGGTACATGTGGCGGCAATTGTGCAATGCTGATCCACTGCTGCTTAACCGGATACGGGCTTTGTAACATAAAGGCGGTGGTAGGCGGCGGCACAAAACGTAAGATCAGAAGTAAAATTAAGACCAACGCTAACAATAGCAGTGCCAGCTGCAAGGCACGCCAACATAGCAACCCCAGCCAACCGAATGCACCGCGCTTCTGCTCTGTCATCTTGCCTCTTTAGTCACTTGCAACCGTCAATTGTTAGTACCCGTTTGCTCATTCGGCGGCGGGTCGATGATAAGCTCCCGGTGCACACATACCGCAACCTTCTTCGGCCGGATAGGCTTACCTCGCCCTTCCAGATGAGCACGGGTAAAGGCTGCACCAAACAACAAAATCATCGAAGAATAATTTACCCATAGTAGCAATAATGCCAAAGAACCGGCAGCGCCGTAAGCCGAGGCTGTCGCGGTATAGGCCAGATAAACAGAGATAAAAGAGCGGCCGATGGTAAATAGCAAGGCGGTAATAAAGGCGCCTAATAGCACGTCACGCCAGGCAAGCAGTACGTCGGGCAAAATTTTAAACATGGCGGCAAATAGCAAGGTGATCACCAGTAACGATAGCCCCCATTCCATACCCACCATCGCCCAAGCGGGCACGGGCAACCATTCCTCCGCAAATGCCATTACGCTGCGCAGTGCCACCGACAGCAGTAATGACACCATCATAATAAAACCAATCGCCAGAATAATGGTTAAAGACAGCAAGCGGCTTTTCAGCAGCGCCCAAAGATTGTTACGCTTTGGCCGCGGTGCTACACCCCAGATCTGATTCAGCGATTGCTGCATCTGTGCAAACACTGTGGTAGCACCAATAATGGTGGCAACAATACCGACTAACGCCGGGACAAAACCACTTTGATCAATTTGCGAATTGACGACCGCGGTTTGCACTACACCGGCCGCTTCTGACCCTATAGTTTCCTCAAGCTGGGTAAATAACTCCCCTTGCACGGCCCGCTCACCGATAACCAAGCCGACCAGTGCCACCACGACCACTAAAATAGGCGCAATCGAAAACACCGTAAAAAATGCCAGCGCGGCAGCATAAATAAACGCCTGGCTATCCAGCCAATGCCGAAAGGCTGCCGCCAGAATACTCAGCCAGTGTCGCACTGTGTTGGGAAGTTTATTGAAGATATTACTCAGCATGCCCGATATTACCTTTGCCGCGACGCGCGCTTTATTTCTGTTTGTGTCAGTGGTCTATGATAGCAAGAAAGTGTCAGCACAAAAGTCAGTTTAGCCATTACCATGGAGGTTATCGCTAAGCTTGCCTGTTAAGACACTAAATCACAATCACTTAGGTCAAGCCTAGTACCCCAGAGCTGACCATTTGCCCTACTCTAGAGCAAGGGTTACACTGCGTTTATAAGCTAACCATCTGCAACGCGGGGCCCGGTTTGAATTTCTTACCAATACTGCAGTTACTACAACAACGTTTGCCAAATTTAATGGCAGTTTACGCCTTTGGCAGCCAGATACAGGGCACCGCGGATAAAAACAGTGACTTAGATTTAGCTGTGCTGGTAGCAGGCTATGCTGATGTGATTGAACTGTGGGATATTAGCAGTGACCTGGCTGAGCTGGCGAACTGCGAAGTCGATTTACTCGACTTTCGCGCCGCCACTACCGTTATGCAGTATCAAATCCTCACCACCGGTAAATGCCTGTTCGCTATCGACAGCAGCGTCGGTATATACGAAGCCATGGTGTTATCGCAAATGACGGCATTAAACGAAGCCCGCGCTGGTTTATTGCAGGATATCAGAGAACAGGGAGCAGTGTATGGCCGTAACTAAGCTACCGGATGATGTATTACTGAATAAAGCTGCGACTATCGAGCGCTGTGTTAAGCGAGCACGGGATGAATATCAGCAAGCTCCGGTTGCTCAGCAAAGATGAGGCTTTTACATCCTCACCATAAGACCTGTTGACCTAAACCAACTGGCGACGGGCATTAATCAGCTTTAGCAGCTCTACCGTGGCGGTGGCATCAGCCAGGGCGCGGTGGTGGTTATTAAGTTTAATGTCAAACTCTTCACACAACTTACCCAGGCTATAGGATTGCAGTCCCGGGTAATAGCGGCGCATATTAACTACCGTGCAGAGTTGCGGCATATCGAATGTGATATCACAGCGGGCAAACTCGCTGCGAATAAAACCATAATCAAACTTGGCGTTGTGCGCCACAAACACCGCACCGTGTAAAAATTCGGCAAGCTTATCGGCAATATCAGCAAAGGTGGGCGCATCGGCCACCATGGCGTTGCTGATACCGGTTAAGCGGCTGATAAAAGACGGGATAGTGCGGCCAGGATTAAGCAGGGTGCTAAAGGTGTCTAACACCTCGCCAGCCTGGACTTTTACCGCGCCAATTTCAATCACCCTGTCGGTGCCAGCTTTGCCGCCGGTGGTTTCGACATCCAGCACCACATAGAGCCGGTTGGGGTCGACTATCCACTGCAGTTTTTCAATCCGGGCGTTAAAACCGGCGTTATTCAGCGCTAGCAGCCGGGCTAACTGGTGGCGCTGAATTTTATCGCCGGGCGCTTTAACTTCGATAAACTGCAGTTGCTGCTCTTTAATCAGCAATAAATCCGGGTAGCCACTGCTATGGCGGTTAAAGTCCTGCGCCATGGCGCGCAGTATTGGCGCAAGAGCACTCTCAGCCTGTTCGCCGCTTTTGTCATTTTCGCCATTTTTGTACTGGCCGCGCGGCGCGTATTGCAGCAACGGTAATAGCTGTTCAGCGAGATCGCTATGCCAGTAAAACAGGCTATTGGCTTTGCCATAATGCGCGGTTAACGCACTTAGCAGGATGGTTGCGGCATTTGGCGTGGCTAGCTGCGTTAATTTATGCTCGATGGTTGTTTGAAATTGCGGATAAAAGCCCCCCGCACTTAAATTACGCGGTCGGCGCTCAAAGGGGTTATGTAGCGCACTGTCTTGGTGCTCAAAGAGTTCATGCCAGAACCACAGACCAAACAACGCCAGCCAAAGATTGTTTTCGCTATGAAACACCCGATAACCGAGCGCCTGATAATGCGCGATAAGCCCGGCTTCTGCTTTGCCTAAATAGAGCTCGTCTACACCAATTTGCGGGGCGGCGTGCAGCAACTGCGTGAGTTGCGAGCGGCGCGGGCTGTTGTTATCAGCACTAAATTTACGCTGATAAAAATCGTCAGCAAATAACCATTCTTCATCACAGCTGGGATCCTCTAACAGTTGTTGCAGGTGCTGTTGGCACTGCGTTTTATCGCCTTGTTGCCAATATAGGCGTACTAAGCGCTCACTAGCCGGAAAACCGTTGCTTTGCTGGTAAAAGGCCTGCGCCAATGCTAGCAGTTTCTGCTGCTCAGCCAATTTGCCAAGCTGATAGCAGCGTTCGCTGCGTTTGGTCACGAGCTCCGGAGTAGTGCCAGACGGCCACAGCTGTACTTGTTCCAGCCATGGAGTTAACAGCGATTCGGCATCAGCCGGCTGTTGCTTTAGCTGTTTACTTAAATCGGCCAGTACCAGTTTGGCTTGCGCTAATTGAAAAGCCAGCTCAGCGGTCGCCAGCTCGGTAAAACGCGGGCTAAATTGCTGCTTAAACTGGCCGGTTTGCCGGATCCCCAAATCGCGCAGGGTAAACAGCGAAAGGTTAGACTCGACCCGTCCAAAATAAAGAAAATACAGATAATTAAGCGCATCCAACCGTTGCAATGCCACATACTGTTGCGGCAACTGTGCGATCAATACCAGCCAATCGACCGGCAACGCTAAAGCCGCGCGCAGCAGTACCGGCTTAGTGTGGCTTTTTTTGACGTCAAGCGGAGATGCCAGTTGCGGCTGCGCCAGTTCTAGCAACTGCCATAGTGTGTCTTTGGTGAGTCGTAGCCAAAAATCAGTAAGCGTATCTTCGGTCACCGCAGCAAGAAAGCCAGCATGTTGCAGTTCAGACAATAGCGGCGCTACCGGTCCAATTTCGGCATAGTACAGCTCACTGTCAGCAAACACCCGGCCTTTACGATTGAGCATCCGCACCAGCAGCTGTTGCGCTGGCATGCTGAGCTGTTCGAAATCGGCAAGCCAGGTGCTGGCAGAAGGTGTCAGACAAGGGCCATAATGCGTCTTTACAAACTGCAGTAACTCCTGAAAGTGCTGCAGATAGTAACGGGCATCCAGCTCCGGTCTGACCGCCATGCGTTTAACTAAGCACCGTGCTAATCAGATAGCCGGTATAACCGATAAATATCGCCAGCAACAAGGCGCCTTCAACACGGTTAATACGGCCTTGTTTTTTATAGCCGTATCCCATCACGAAAATGGCTGCCGTTAATACCGCCATCAGCGTCCAATCACGGGTTAATACCACCGCTTCAACTGCCATCGGCTCAATGGCCGCAGCTATACCTACTACCGCTAAGGTATTAAACAGGTTAGAGCCAATCACGTTACCCAGTGCGATATCATGCTCGCCTTTTTTAATGGCAATAAGTGATGACGCTAGCTCAGGCAGCGAAGTCCCGACGGCGACCACGGTTAAGCCGATAATCAGATCACTGACACCAAGGCTTTGTGCGATAAAGACTGCGCCGTACACCAGTAACCTTGACGCCAGGATCAACAGCGCCAGACCTACCACCAGCCAGATAATGGCTTGTTTTAACGTCATACTCTCAGCAGCGGCCAGTTCATCCCCCATCTCTACCGCCATCGCATCCTGGGGATTACGCATGCCCTGCCACACCGACCAACCCATCAACACAAAGAACACCCCAAGCAGACACCAGGCATCGAAGCTGCTTAATTGATGATCGAATAATTGCCAGCCGGCGAATAGTGTCACCAACATCAAAATCGGTAGCTCTTTGCGAAGCACTTGCGAGTTCACGGCGATTGGGCTTAACAGCGCGACCAACCCGAGGATCAGCGCAATATTGGTAATATTGGAGCCGTAGGCATTACCCAGTGCCAGTGCCGGATTACCATCAGCCGCTGCCATGGCAGAGACCACCATTTCCGGTGCTGAGGTACCAAAACCGACAATCAACATACCGATTAACAGCGGCGGCATACCGGCATACTTTGCTGTCGCCGCAGCACCATCGACAAATTTATCCGCGCTCCACACCAACAGCGCCAAACCCGAAATCAGAGCTAACACGGCCCACAACATTGCTTGCGTCTCCAGAGAGTGAATTGGGTTTAGTGTAGCATGACGCAAAATTGACTAATAGCGGGCCGCACAGCATTTTTTGCAGCAAAGTCGGCAGGCTGTTAAGCTGCAACAAAAGCGAACAGGAGACCTTTATGGCGTTGATCGGCATCTTAGCGGTATTATTTTTGGTATTGTTTTTACTGTTACCCCTACTGGAAAAATACGGTAGCAAGGGAGAACAAGCAGAGCAGGATTATCGCAAGTATAGTCGCTGGATCCTGCCATTAGTTGCGATTCTGCTGCTGGCGCAACTGATCAAAATGCTGTTTAGCTGATTAGCTGATTAGCTGATTAGCATAACTTTAGTGCCAACTCAGTGGATTAAGGCGGTAAAAGCGGCTTAATAACTGATAAAGATCGGGATGCTGCGTCGATAGCTCTGCTGGCCGCTCAAAAAATATCTCGGTCAGCACGGCAAAAAACTCTGCCGGATTAGTCGCACCATAAGGATCAAGCAATACCGGTAAGCCCTGTGCCACCTTCACCTGTAACTCATTAAAGGCCTGCTGCATCACCGCAGACCATTGTTGATAGTCACTGCTGCGACTCAGCACCGGCGCACCTTGTGTCGGGCCTTGCTCCTGATCCAGCTGATGTGCGAATTCGTGGATCACCACATTATGACCGTCATGCGGATCCGCAGCACCGGCCAGGGTATCCTGCCAACTAAGAATCACCTTACCCTGCCCCCAGGACTCACCACTGAGTACCCGCCGCTCCTCGCACACTAAGCCTGCGGCATCGGTTTGCGCACTCTCGACAATAAAAGCCGCCGGGTAAATCAGAATGCTTTTCAGCTCGGGGTAATAGTGATTCGGCCGGTTCAGCAACAATAAGCAGGCTTGTGCGGCAATCGTCACCCGCATTTCATCGCTAACCTGCAAACCATCACAACCAATAAAGACTTTTTCGGCGATAAAAACCTGGATATGCTTTTTCAGCTGTAATTGCAAATCTGCCGGTAAGGCCCGAAAATATGGCATCCGTTGTTTCAGTATTTTGCGCCAGGCTTCCGGAAAAGGCTTTGCCAGCACACGACGGCGCTGCCACTGTCGCCAGTAGGGTTGCCCGACGACTAAACCAATAATCAATATTGTCAGTACAGTTAAAATAACGAGCGGCAACACGGTGCTCCGGTAAGGTCAGGCGAACTCTTTTAGTGGGGCAGCGTCTGATAAAAATCAAGCATCGACCCAATTGGAGATAAGTATTGTTTAATTTCCTGAAAAATCTGCTGGAAAAAGCCAGCGAGGGCTTAGCGGGCAGCGCCGGGCAACAGGCAGTCTGGCAAAACGCCGGCCTGAGCGAAACCCAATTTATGGCAGTGGTGTTATTATTGCAGCTCAGTCATGCTGACTTTGACAGCACCGAGCAAGAACAACAGCTGGTGCTCGGCTATCTGCAACGGGAATATCAATTAGCTCCCGCTATCGCACAGCAGGTGCTGGCGCAGGCCAATCAGTTAGCCGCGGATGCGACCTGCCTGCATGCTTATACGTCTAAACTTAAGGTGCTGTCGGAGACCGAGCGCTTGGCGCTGCTAAATCAGCTGTGGCAACTGGCCTGGGCCGATGGCAGTGTTGATCCGAATGAGGAGATGATGCTGCGCAAAGTTGCCGATTTACTGTTTATCCGTCATAGCGACTTTATTAAAGCCAAGCTGGCGAATCAGCCAGCTTAGTGTTAACGCGGTTCTGACTCGTCTTTGCGTAATACTTCGCCTTCAATAACATTACCGTGGGCAGAGCGATTGTCACTGTATTGCTGCTGTTGATAACGCTCCGCCTGCGCCCGGAATTGCCGCATCCGCTGGCGGTGACGGTAGAGTAAAATCGGGATCAGGATCCAGCTTAGTAGCAGTGCAAACAACAGAAAAAACGCCCCCACCAGTAACATCACACCCAGCACTAACCACGCCAGTAAGCGTTGCAAAAAACTGCCCTGATTACGCAACTGAAACTGGCGCTGCCAGGCCGACGCTTGCTGGCGAAATGAAGGATCAAACATAGCTTTCCTTTAAAATTTAAACAGGCCGGTTCGCATAACCGACCTGTCAACATCATATCTGCTTTGGCTGAGTTTAGGCGGAATAGTTCATCAATCTGCCTTATTACTCAGCGCCCAGCGCATAATATCGCCCCAGCTGGGTTCTTTGCCATACATTTGCATACCACGTAAAAAGATCCGGCCGGCAACCCGGCGCAGCCAGTATAAGGTTGCAACGAGTAATAATAGCGATAACGCGGGCTGCCACCAGGGCAATTCCACCATCGCCAGTCGCACCGGCATAGCGGCAAAGGACGTAACAGGTAACCAGCTGAGTAAGGTCATCGCCCAGCCGGTCGGGCTATCAATCACCAGATAGGTAAAGAGTAGCGGTAGCCAGGTAATCATCATCACCGCGCCCTTGCCACTGGTATTCGGATCATCGATAGAGGCGGCGATGGCCGCCATAAAGGTCGCGCAAAGTACCACACCGAGCAGCGCAAAGGGTAACAACCAGGCCACCACACCAAAGTTCAGCCAGTCCAACTGTAACGGCTTATTCGCAAATATCAGCACACCCACCACAAAACCTAATAGCATCATGAGCGTGGTGGTAAACATCGCTTTTAGTGCACTCAGGCTGTGCCCAAGCACCTTACCGTCAATCCACTGCTGCGGCGTGACAATCGCATACAGTTGCTCGGTGACCCGTTGTTGTTTTTCACCGGTGATGCTCATCAACAACTGGCCAAAAGCGGTGGATAATCCAATTAACAGCATAAATAACACTGCTAACGCAATCAGCTTCTCCGGCCGATCTTTGCCCTTGTAGTTGTCATCCAGAAAACGCATTTCCAGCCTCACCGGCTGTTGCAGTTTAGTTAGCTGAGCTTCAGTCCAGCCTTGCTCAGCGGCATATTGCTGACGGTAATATTCCTGCAGCACTGTTTGCAACTGTTGCTGCCATTTTTTACCGGCTTTGGTGTGAATAATTACCTGTTCTGACGTCGGCTCAAGCACGGCATGCCAGGTTTCATCAGCTTGCAGTTGCTGCAATTGCTCAGCAAAACTAATGGTCGGTTGCTGAAATTGAAACTGCTCGGTACTTTCAATCGCAAAACCGGCCGGCACGGCAATCCGGTATTGCTGGCGGCCTTCATCCACAAAATAACTCCAGGCGAAGACCGCACCCATTACCCCAAGCATAATCAGATAAGAAATCAGCTGCTGTTTCCATTTAAAAAAGCGTAAGAACTCCCATTTCGCCACGGTAATGCTTTGTTTCGAAATCATACTGCTGGCTCCTGCTGCTGATGTTGGCTCATGGCATTCAGATAGAGCTGATGCAAATCCGGGTTTTGCATCGTCACCGCTCTGAGTGGGCAATGGGGTAATAAGCGCTGCAAGCAGTCGGATAGCTGGCCACTGCCCGACAGTTTCAGGGTGAGTCGTTGTGGCGCAGTCAGTTGCCAGTCCAAATCCGGCAACCATTGTTCCAGCTCGGCCGGCGTTAACGCGCGCTCAGTCTCAATTAATACCTCAGGCTGCGGCTGGGCCTGAGTACGAATTTCACTCAGGGTGCCTGCCAATACGGCCTTACCCTTGGCCATCAGTAACATATGATCAGCCAGTTTTTCGACCATCGCCATCTGATGGGCACTCAGAATCACCGTCATCCCCTCGGCCCGCAGCCTTTGTAAAAACTGTACAACCTTTTCCTGATTGATCGGATCCAAGCCAGAAAAGGGTTCGTCCAGGATAACCAGCGCCGGCCGGTGGATCACTGCCGCAATCAGCTGCACTTTTTGCTGATTGCCTTTCGACAATTGTTTTAATTCTTCTTTACGCCGGTCAGTGAGCTCAAATACCGCCAGCCAGTGTTCCAATTGCTGCTCGGTTTCCGTGGCCGACAAGCCATGCAACTGCGCCAGATAACGCAGATTTTTTTCCACACTTTTATCAATATACAGCCCGCGGTCTTCCGGTAAATAGCCCAGATAACGTCGCGGTACATGATCAAATACTTCATCACCGTGCTGCACACTGATACTGCCACTGTCTGGTCGGGTCATGCCGACCAGCATCCGGATAATTGACGATTTACCAGCACCGTTGGGGCCAAGTAAGGCAAAAATTTCACCGGGACGAATTTGAAAGCTCACCCCTTGTACTGCCTGCACTGTGGCATAGCTTTTTTGAATATCATTCACTGTTATCTGCATCTTGGCATGACCTGTAAGTATTTTTATTTACTGTATCAGCTCTCACCCGTAACGTAAAAAACAGATTTGTTAGCAATTATGTAATAAAGCGTACGAATTTCAGCCGATGAAACTGAATTTTCGACCATAGTCGCAACCTTTACAGCTGCATTAGATCGCAAGCTATGCTAAAACAGCAGTTTATAAAATAGCGAAGCTGATCAATCTCATAATGCGTTACAACATTGTATTTTTAGATGCGGCCTCCCTGGGAGATGCCGACCTAGCCGCACTACAACAACCTGGATGTGAACTACAGCTGTTCCCGTACTCTGCACCAGCGGATATCGTTGACAGACTGCAGCATGCCGACATTGCCATTGTCAATAAATGCCGGTTGGATGCCGCCGTGCTGGCACAACTGCCGCGCTTAAAAGCCATTATGGTTGCCGCCACCGGTATGGATAATATTGATTTAACCGCTGCGGCAACGCAGGGGATCCAGGTGTTTAATGTCCAGGACTACGCCGGTACCGCAGTGCCACAACATGTTTTTGCGCTGCTGTTAGCCCTGAGTAATCAGCTGAGTCAGTATCAGCAGGCAGTGCAACGGGGCGACTGGAGCCGCAGTCAGAATTTTTGTTTGCTCGATTACCCAATGTTCGAGTTAGCCGGCAAAACCATGGTGATTGTTGGTTATGGTAGTTTGGGTCAGGCCACAGCGGAGCTGGCTAAAGCCTTTGGCATGCGGGTGTTAATTGCCGAACGTCCGGATGTCACAGAGGTTCGCCCGGGTCGGATCGCCTTTAACAACGCGCTGGCACTGGCAGATGTGCTATCTTTACACTGCCCTCTGACACCGGCAACACAGCATTTGCTTAACCGGGAGCGACTGGCACAATTAAAAGCCGGGGCTGTGCTGATTAACACTGCCCGAGGCGGTTTAATTGAAACCGAAGCCTTAATCGCAGCCCTGAAATCCGGTCAGCTGCTGGCCGCAGCACTCGATGTGCTGGAAACTGAGCCACCGCCGGCTGAGCATCCGTTACTGCAATGTCGTTTACCGAACTTGTTGCTTACACCCCATATTGGTTGGGCAAGTCGGGAAGCACGAACAAGAATGGTACTGAAAATCGCAGCCAATATTCAGAACTTTGTTAACAGCAGAATGGAAACCAGACGGTAGACTACAGCCTCCAGTCTGGCTGGCGTCCCAGATAATAAGAGCAACTCATGCGTATTTTAGCGATAATTTTTATAGTGATCTTCAGTAGCCCGTCACTGTGTGCTACCAGCTTATCTGAACGTTTGCGCGACGCCGCCAGCAGTCAGGCTGCGGCGGAAAAAAACATCGAAGCCCTGCATACTCAGGCGACCGATCAGCTCAGCACTGAGGATTACCTGGTGCTGTCAGAAAGTTATCAAACGCTCAATAATCGTGATGCCGCCCTGGACGCGGCCAGTAAGGCTGAGCAGTCAGCGGTCACACCTTATTTAAAAGCGTTAAGCTTTTATCATAAAGCACAGATCCACGGTATTTATTACCAGAACGCCGAGATGGCAATCCAACAACTCGTTGCGGCAGAACAGATTTTAATCAACGCCGAAGACAAAACCTCACAACTTTTACTTAACGATGTACTGCATAGTTTTGCTTCTGCTTATAACTTGCGTGGTCAACTGGCTCAGGGGTTAACCTATGCTGAGCGCAGCTTAAAACTTGCCCGTCAATTAAATGAACCCGCGCGTGAATTGAATGCATTGATTATCGGCGGCCGGCTGGCACTGCAAAACAATCAGTACCAACAAGCATTTTATTATTTGCAGCAAGGCGTAACCTTAGCATCTAAGCTGGAGGATAATGAGAGCCTGGCCTCATTGCATTTTCGCCTCGGCATGGCCTTTCGCAAACTGGATCTGCACCCGGAAGCGCTGGAGCATTTTCAGCAGGCGGCAGAACGTTACCGGGCTCTGGATCGCCAATCTAATTATGCTTATACCCTGATTTATCTGGCCGAGACCTATCTTGAGGAGCCGGTGCAAACCGACAAAGCAGAGCGCTTATTGCAAGAAGCCAAACTGATCGCTGAACAGCAACAACATGTCTTGCGCATGGCGTTAGTCAACTACAGTTTGGGGCGGGTGGCCCTGCTGCGCGAGCAATATCCAGCTGCTGAGCAATTCTATCAGCAAGCACTACAACAATTCCGCCAGGTTAATTCAGCGACTTACACACTGGAAGCGGCTCTGGCACTGGTCAGACTGTACTATCAACAACAACAGTATCCGGCCGCCACGGCATTATTGAACGAATTAAGCGCGAATATCGCTGAAGCCGCAACTTATCTGCAATTGCGCTTTTATACCAGTGCCGCGCTGTTAGCGGCGGCGAAAGGCGATTGGCAGCAAGCGTACCTGGCCCAGGAAAAAGCGACTACGCTGAATCAGCAAGAATTGACTGAACACTTACAACAACAAATGACCCAGTTAAAGGGCAGTCTGACGCAGAGCTCTGACCAAACAGATGTCCGCGAAGAGGTGCTGGCATTGCAGCAGCAGTTGTCTGCGGCTGAATCCCGGCAGTTACTCCTGCAATTGTTGCTGGTAGGTCTGATTTTCACCGCCTTCGTGATCTGGCAACTCTACCGGCGCCAGCTGCCGGCGGGGCCCTTACCCAGCCAGACAGAGCTGACGCCACGGCAATGGAGTCAATTCAGGGATAAAGTAAAACAACAGACGGCCAACACGCCACTAAATCTGCTGCTACTGTTACCACGTGAGCGCACCGCTCTGCAACAACGCTTTGGCCGCAAGATTATCAATACTCTATTGCAACAGGTACGGCAGGAACTGGACTTGCCAGAGGTATCAGCTTGTTACAGTGGCAGTGAAATGCTCTGGCTGGCGACACCAACAGAGCATGCCGATGCATTAATGCCAAAAGCCCAGCAATTGCTACAACAGAAACTGACTGCCCTCGGCGCTGAACCGCGGATTATTTGTACTAACCTGTCATTGGCAACCTTATTGGGTGAGCACTGGCAAAAAGACGATTTAAGTGCACTGCCAGAAGTCATTTGGTTTAGCTGGCACCTTGCATCCAATTCTCAAGCGGAGCAAGCTACCTGGCAGTTAGAAGTAGAGGCATCGCATCCACGTCCCTGCGAATGGCAGGCTGAAAATTTACGCACGGATATGCTGAATGCCTGCAAACTGGGTGAGTTACAACTTTGGCTGAACGGGCAAGAATTAAAGGCCAGACTGTAACACATCAAAGTAGTACGACGCTGGCAACGTAAAATGTTGCTGGCGTCGCGTAAGCGGACAGTTAAAACCTAAGGCAATGGCTTGTAACGCCAGACCTGATGCCGACTTGTTTCCTTTGCCGTATTGCGGATCGCCCAGCACCGGATGCCCCACTGCAGCAAAGTGTCGTCGGATCTGATGTTTGCGCCCGGTAATGAGTTGTACTTCGCATTCGCTATAATCCTGATTGGCATCATAACGCAGCACACGAAAGCGACTTTCGCAGGCTTTACCATCCAGCGACTGCCGGATAACGGCCTGACTTTGTAAATCTGCGGCCAGCTGCCCCTTTACCCGTATCCAATAGGTCTTATTGATTTGTTGCTGTGCAATCAGCTTACTCAGCGCTGCTGCGGCTTTTTTATTATGTGCCAACATCACTAAACCGCTAGCTTCACGATCCAGGCGATGGAGTAAAAAAATCGGCCGCGCAGGCTGCAAATGCTGCTCGGCGTAACGCATTAAACTCAGATGGTCACCCCATTCATTACCCTGACTCAACATACCTGGCGGTTTAAACCAAATACTGTATTCCCGCTGATCAAACAATAACCGGGCAGGTGTACATTGGCGTTGCAGCAGCTCAGCATCATAGTGCAGAGCCAGTTGAGCGCCGGGATTTAGCATAGATTGGGCGCGCCGCAACCGCTTGACCGGTTTGGTTAACAGTTGTACTGCCCCTTTTTGCATTGCATCTTTTAGCCTAGCCTTGGCAAGTTCAGGCACCTGAGCGGCCAGTAGCTCAATGGCACTGCCTGCAGTGGTCGCGGTAATCTGACGACTTATTTTCATGCTGCTCCAACAGCAGCTTATCTTAGCTGCGCGTTATCAGGGTTTGAGACGGGTGATCTTATCAAACATTTCTTCCCAACCACCAGGAATATGCCTGACCCCACCCTGATCTCGCGCTAACCGCTCAATATGGATCCCCAACCGCTGCAATGGCTGTAACACTTTTTGCTTGTAGCGGTAAAAAAACGCCAGCAAGGCAGCCGCCAATACGAATAAATAACCAAACCAATAGCCAAGAAAGCCTGCCATCCCCTCACTAATCAGACCATGACGCTGCTCCAGCATCACCAAAGATAAAGGTTGTTGACCGATCCGTTGTAACTGCAACAAGCGTTGCTCTAACTGACTGCTCGCGGCAACGGTGCCTCCCAGGATCTGACCACTTTCGTCCAGTAACAGAAAATCAGCCTCCGGCGTTACCTTCTGCAACGGCTGCAAAAGCGCTGGGATATCAACAACAAATAACAGTCTGCCGGTTTCGCCGGAGGTAAATTTCAGCGGCGTGCTAAAAATCAGTTTATTGTCATCAGATTTGCTTAGCGCCACTTTGTTGTCAGCACTCAGATTGCCAGCTAGCCAGGGGCTGAGCGCCTGGATTTGTAGTAATGACAGCTGCTGTGGCTGCAAATAAATAAAGCCGCTATCAGAAGTGTAAAGCACCCGCTCTAGCCACGGATAAAGCAGGCGGCTGGCGTTAAAGGCGCCGGTGTTTACCTGCAGAAAACTCCGCTCCACCGCAGAAGCACGTTGCTGCGCATCAGCTTCTGTAAGTGTTTGTCCATCGCGATTATACAATGTTAAAGGTAACGCCGGAATGATAGGCGAGTGACTCAGCGCCTGCTGTTGTAACCATTCACCCAGTTTTAGCAAGGGTGCCAGTTGGATATCCAGCTGTAATGCTTTTAATTCTAATTGCTTCGCCTGCCGGGTCATCCGCTGGTCTAGGGTCAATAAGAAATGGATAAAAGCGGCTCCGACCGAGAGCAATAAGATAAACACCAGAGCGATGCGCAGATTACGCTGAAAATCGCTGGTTGCTGGATTCTGCATCGGCAGTCCTTGCTGCAGGTTAAGATAGTGACAACATAGTATTTTTTTCAGAATAGTCAAATAGCGGCGATAGCACCAGCCGCTATCTGCCAGCTGAAAAGTGACCTATAAGTTTGCCTCGGCAAAAGACGCCAGCCGACTGCGCACCACGCCATTTAAATTGATGGTGGTACTGCCTTCAAAGTTTTTAAATCGCTCTACGATATAGGTCAGGCCAGAGGTCACCGCGGTTAGGTAATTGCTGTCAATTTGTGACAGGTTACCGGAACAAATCAACTTAGTGCCTTCACCACAACGGGTAATAATGGTTTTTAACTGGGCGGCGCTGAGATTCTGACACTCGTCCAGAATGACTATCGCATTCTGAATGCTGCGACCACGCATAAAGTTTACTGATTTAAACTGAATATTGGCTTTTTCCATAATGTAGTTAACGCTGGCATGCGGGTGTTCGTCAGTTTTGTGTAACACTTCCAGCGAGTCGGTGATAGCCGCCAGCCAGGGCGCCATTTTCTCCTCTTCGGAACCTGGTAAAAACCCTATCGACTCGGCAATTTCCGGGGTATTCCTTGTTACAATTACCTTGTCATACAGCCCTTTTTCAATCACCAATTCCAGTGCTGCCGCTAAGGCAATGAGCGTTTTACCACAACCGGCGGGACCGGTCAGGATCACCAGATCCATCTGCGGATCCAACAACGCCTGCAGAGCCATCGCCTGATAGATATTTTTCGGATGGATGCCCCAGGCATGACGATGCATTAGCCGTTCAACGCCATAATCAGCAATTTTCAATTCCTGCTCTGTAATAGCCAACACCTTACCAGCAAAAGTTTCAGCTTCATCAATCAGGTATTCATTTACATAGGCATTGGGTAGTACTTTACGACTGACGTAATGCACCACCTCACGCCCTTCATTTACTGTGCGGCATTCGCCAACCTGTGACCAAAACTCGCCGCTAAACTTGTAATAGCCTTTGTATAGGAACCTGACATCGTCGATTAATTGATCGGTACGGTAATCTTCGACCAGTTTTAACCCGGCGCCCTTAGCTTTCAGCCGCATATTGATGTCTTTAGTGACCAGTATGACTTTGACCGGACTCTTTTCGCGCTGTAAATAAAGGGCAGTGTTAATAATCAGGTGATCGTTTTCACCACCGGGTAAGCCAGGAATTTCATCTTTTAAATGGTGGTCGTTGATAATAAAGATATGCCCGCTGGGTCTTTCATCACTGCGGGCCGGTAAGGCGACACCGTGCAACATTTGCTCCGGCGAAGCATCTTTGAGCACATCCTCCAGCGCCCGGATCGCCACCCTGGCGTCACGACTGACATCCTTATGCCGGTCTTTAATATGATCCAGCTCCTCCAATACCGTCATCGGAATCACGACATCATGTTCTTCAAAGTTTAGGAAAGCGAAAGGTTCGTGTAGCAGTATGTTGGTATCAAGGACGTAGATTTTCTTTTCTTTCGATTTTTTCCGCGCCATAGGCACTGCTCCTTTATGTTCGTAACGTACCACGTTTCTCATCCTGTTTACTCAGCATAGTGCATCCCTCCGAGACTGCTATACTGAACGCAAATTTTTTGAATCCGCTGCCTCTAACCATGCGACATTCTGATGACAGAAAAATGACTAGCCGCCCTTGTTTAACAGATGCATCCGCCGTCATTTCGCTGTACCATGGCGCCCCATTTTTAGACTGCCAGGATTGAGTATGAGATTTGCACTGGGCCAGCGCTGGATCAGCGATGCGGAATCAGATTTAGGTTTAGGAACCGTCATTGCGATTGAGGGGCGGATGCTAACTTTGTTGTTTCCAGCCAGTGGCGATACCCGCCACTATGCCCAGCAAGAAGCCCCTTTAACCCGTGTCAGTTTTAACAGTGGCGATGAAGTAAAAAGTGCAGAAGGCTTCAATATGCTGGTTCAAGACGTCACCGAGCACCAGCAACTGCTCAGCTATCACGGTGTACGCACTGATAGTGGCGAAGCCGTGGTATTGCGGGAAACCTTTCTGGATCATTTTTTAAGCTTTAATAAACCGCAAGACCGTTTATTTGCCGGCCAGATTGATCGCTTTGAGTACTTCCCGCTGCGTTACCAAAGCTGGCAACAGCAGCAACAATTGCAACAAAGCCCACTGCGTGGCTTAGCCGGCGGCCGTGTAAGTTTAATCCCACATCAGCTTTATATTGCCAGCGAAGTTGCCCAACGCCACGCGCCCAGGGTGTTACTGGCTGACGAAGTCGGCCTGGGCAAAACAATTGAAGCGGGTCTGATCCTGCACCAGCAACTGCTGACCGGCCTTGCTAGCCGGGTATTAATTGTCGTTCCTGAATCCTTGCAGCATCAATGGCTGGTTGAAATGCTGCGCCGCTTTAACCTGCGGTTCTCGATTTTCGATGAGGAGCGCTGCCAGCAAGCGCAATTAGATGCGGATAACCCTTTTGATACTGAGCAGCTAGTACTGTGCAGCCTGGAGTTTCTAACCAAGAAGAAAAGCTGGCATGAACAAGCTGTCAGCAGTCACTGGGATATCCTGGTCGTCGATGAAGCCCATCACTTGCACTGGCAACCAGAAGCGGCCAGTAGTGAATATCAGCGCATTGAAGCACTGGCGCAGGATACGGCAGGCTTAATCCTGCTTACGGCCACACCCGATCAACTGGGCCATCAGAGCCACTTCGCCCGCCTGCGTTTATTGGATCCGGCGCGCTTTCATGATTATGAAACGTTTTTGGCACAAGAGCAGTCTTATCAGCAAATCGCTGAGCTGGCCAGACAATTACTGCAAACGACCCGGCTCGAACAACCTCTGCTTGAGCAGTTGCAACAACTGTTAGACGATGATGAAAGTGGCAGCTTGCTAAATCAATTGGTGCATACTGAGGTTGAATTACCCGAGGTGAAAGCCGCGTTGTTAAAACAGTTACTGGACCGTCACGGCACCGGCAGAATCCTGTTTCGTAACAGCCGCGCTGGCATCAAAGGCTTTCCGCAACGTTGTCCGATACCCGTTGCCCTGCCGTTGCCTGCACAATACGAAAATGCATTAAAAGTTTTTAGTAATCTGCAACAAGACGCCCCCGTAACCACCCGAATTCAGGCGCAACTTTTTCCGGAGCAAGTGTTTCAGGATTTTGAAGGCCAGAGCAGCCAATGGTGGCAATTTGACCCCAGAGTCAGCTATTTACTGCAGCTGCTAAAAGCCCATAAGCAGGCAAAATTTGTACTCATTTGCAGTAAAGCCGCCACAGCTATTGCCCTGGAAGAAGCGCTGCGTACTCTGGAAGGGGTCAGAGCGGCGGTATTCCATGAAGGGATGACGATTGTCGAGCGCGATAAAGCAGCCGCCTATTTTGCGCAGGAAGAGTACAGTGCTCAGGTGCTGCTCTGCTCTGAAATTGGTAGTGAGGGCCGGAACTTCCAATTTGCTCATCATTTAGTGTTATTCGATTTACCGTTAAATCCTGATCTGCTGGAGCAACGGATCGGCCGGCTGGATCGGACCGGGCAACAGCATGACATCCAGATCCACCTGCCCTTTTTTGCTAATACTGCGCAACAAGTCTTATTTGACTGGTATCAGCACGGGCTGAATGCTTTTGCTACGACTTGTCAGAGTGGACGCATTATTTTTGAACAACAAAAAGCGCTGCTGTTACCCTTACTTGCCTCTGCCACACCAGACTCAGTGCTGGTGGAAGAATTAATTAACAGTACCGCCGCGCAGGCCAGACAATTGCAGCACGAGCTTGAGCAAGGCCGTGACCGCTTACTGGAACTTAACTCTGCGGGTGGCAGTAAAGCGGTAGCACTGGCGACAGAGATCGCCCAATTAGATCAGGATGTCCGGCTACCGATGCTGATGTTTAAAGCCTGGGATCTGCTTGGCGTTAATCAGGAAGACCGTTCAGATACCAGTATTATTCTACGCCCGTCAGAGCAGTTACAAATGAACTATCCGGGCCTGGATGATGAAGGTACTACCGTTACTTTTGATCGTGCCACCGCGCTGGCGGAAGAGGATATTCAGTTTTTAAGCTGGGATCATCCGATGGTTACCGGCACTTTGGATATTTTAACCAACGAGCAGTTCGGCAACAGCTCGGTCGCGTTATTACCGAATAAAGCGCTACCGGTTGGCAGCTTTTTCGTCGAGCTGATTTATATTGCCGAAGCCAGCGCACCGGCAAGCGTGCAACTGAATCGCTATCTGCCGCCAACGCCGATCCGTTTGTTGCTCGACAAAACAGCCAAAGATCTGGCTGCTAAAGTGCCATTTGATAACTTTAACCGGCAATTAAAGCCTGTAGGCCGGCAAACTGCAGCCAAGCTGGTTAACGCCCTGCAAACGCTGATCCATCCACTCCTTAGCAAAGCAGAGCAGCAAGCTGCGGGACAATTGGCTGCGTTAAAAACAGCGGCGAGCAGCAAGCTAAAACAGCAACTAGACGAAGCGATTCAGCGGCTGCTGGCACTGCAAAGCTTAAACCCGCTGGTACGCCCCGAGGAAATCGCGCATTTAAAACAACAACAACAGGAAGGTTTAGCCTACCTCGAGAAAGCCCGTTTAAAATTAGACGCGATCCGGGTCATTGTTGTGAGTCACGATTAAGATGCTGTTGGAGTATCAGCCACCGCTTTGGCCGTATTTGGATATTCTGTATCAGGATGAACAACTGGTCGTACTGAATAAACCCAGCGGTTTGCTCTCGGTTCCGGGTAAAGCGCCAGAGCATTTTGACAGCCTGCAATACCGGGTACAGCGGGTTTGGCCGCAAGCTACTGTAGTACATCGGCTGGATATGGCAACGTCAGGCGTGATGGTGATGGCGCTGACTAAAGCAGCGCAACGGGAATTAAACCGCCAGTTTCAACAACGGCTCACAGCGAAACGATACATTGCGCTGGTACAAGGTCAGCCGCAGGCTAACATTGGCAGTATCGAGTTGCCATTGATCTGTGACTGGCCTAACCGCCCGAAGCAAAAGGTGTGTTTCGAGCACGGCAAACCCTCGCTGACTCATTTCCGGGTGCTGCAACGCTATTCGGAATACAGCAGACTGGAGCTGGAGCCAGTGACGGGTCGATCACACCAGTTAAGGGTGCACATGCAGGCTATCGGACATCCGATACTCGGTGATAAATTCTATGCCACAACTAACACACCGACAGCCCCCCGCTTGCAATTACACGCAGCAGAGTTAATGCTCTGGCATCCGGTGTCCGGCGCACGGCTGCAGTTTGCTGCCGTTTGCCCGTTTTAGGCAAATATTTAGCTTTTTATTAACGCAACATTCAGTTAACTCAGCTAATATAGTCGAGTGGAATAAAAAATAACCGAAAATTCTGCAAAACTAATAATACTGTCAAAACAATATGGTAAACTTGCATGAGTTTGCTAAGTTGGATGAATCTAAGGAGAAACGGATGAAACTTAAAGCAACCGCTATTGCAGTTTTGACTGCGCTGCCTCTGCTAAGTGTACAAGCTTTTGCCAATGCACCTTCTGCACAGGATTTGGAGAAGAAAGTTTTTGGTTCATTATTTGGTGAGGCTTACTTTACGGATATCCGTAAAGGTCAGTCTGCTGCCTGGGACAACGTTGATGATGGTTGGGGCGTTGGTGTCGAGCTGGGTTACCGCTTTAATGAAACCTGGGGTATTCGTGCTGAGTACGCCCGTCAGAGCCTGGACTCGCTAACACAAAACTCTCGGGTAACCGGTGATCGTTTCGGTTTAGACGCGATGTACCACTTGGCTAACACAAACGTTTACCTGGTCGGTGGTTGGAAACACTTCGAACATAATGTGGCTTTCGATGCACTGAATATCGGTGTCGGTTATCGCTATTTTGTTAACGAAAGTGTGGCCCTCTTTGCAGAAGGTAACCGTTTCCGTGGCATAAGCAACGGTAACTGGAACGATGCCTCAATCAAATTAGGTGCCAGCTGGATCTTCGGTGCAACGCCTGCCGCTGCCCCAACTCCGGCACCACAGCCAGAGCCGGCACCTGCACCTGCTCCTGTTGTTGTAGATTCAGACGGTGACGGCGTACCTGACAGCCAGGATCGCTGCCCTAACACGCCAGCAGCACACAAAGTGGATGCCCAGGGCTGTACTATCTACACCGAAAAAATGGACCGCGTAGGTGATGTGGATATCGAAGTTCGCTTCGCTTTCGACTCAGCCGTTGTTTCTCCGGAAGGCCGTACTGAAGTTAATCAGTTAGCTGCCTTTATGAAACGCTTCCCGGAAGCGGTAGTCTTTATCGAAGGCCACGCTTCTAACATCGGTAACGCAGATTACAACATGCGCTTATCAGAGCGTCGGGCTAAAGCTATCGCTGATTTGTTAGTGGCACAAGGTGTTGAGACATCACGCATTACCTCTAAGGGTTTTGGCGTCACTCAGCCACGTGTACAGGGTAATACCCGCGAAGCACACCGTGCTAACCAGCGTATTGAAGCAAAAGTAACGGCAACTGTTAAAGAGCCGGTACTGCGCTAATAGCCAGTAAGTATTAGTTACGTATAAAGCCGCTGCTTCAGCGGCTTTATTTTTGCTCGGTTAGGGTCTTTCTAACAAATTTCTGTTGCTGACCACTACCAAGACTGCTAATTTCTACCCGAACCTATAAACTCCGGGAAAGAGTCACGATGTCTGGTTTTATCAACTCGCTCGCCGCGGGCACTCTATTTTTAAGCACTGTCTCCGCAACTGCTGAAACTGTACCAACCAGCGACATGATCCAGCTGCAACATGCCGCTCATGTGTGTAATGACGAGCAAGAAACTAAAAGATTAGCTGCCAATGATCATCTGCGGGAAATGGCAAAAGCACTGGTCGAATTTAAAGCCACCAAATACTGTTTTATCATGCAACCTTCGGTGCTGGTTAAACTACTTGAAAACCATGGTGGTTATGTCAAATTCAGCCACGACAATCGTGTTCTTTTTACTTTTGCCGAACATTTGGTCAGTAGTACACCATAAAGTTTGCCTGTTATTAGCCGATAGCCTGCTATTACTGACAATAATCTGATCCCTATGAAACTTGCGGCTTGTTTGACTTTAGCTGGAATCTTATCCCATCCGGTTATCAGCCAGGCTGCTGTCTGGCAGGATCTGCAACGCCAATACCCGCAACAGTCTCTGCAGCAATTACAGTCGGCGACATTATCTATACAGGTATTGCAACTGCCAGCCCAAACCGCGGTAGTCCGCGGAACCTTGCTGTTGTTGCCTGCCGCAGGGCGCCATCCATATAGCCCTGATCTCTTTCACACCCTACAGCAATTAAGTGCCGAAGGCTGGCAACTGGTATTTATGCCTGCCCCCGACACCACACCCCCAGATGTCGCGCGACAAGCATTACTAAACACTGAACTCCGGGCACGCTGGCAACTAGTACAACCTTTGCTACAAAGGCCAGTAGTCGTTATTGCTCAGGGCGAGGTCGCCGGCACCCTAAATTTGGCGCTGGCCGAAGATAAAGATACTCAATTTCAGCTGGATGCGCTGGTAAGTCTAGGCGCCTATCTGTCAGATCCGAAACTTGATAACCAGTTACAACAGCACATTGCGCAGCAAAACCTACCCGTGCTGGATCTACTCACCCAGGCTGATCATCCCGGAGCGATACGTGGTGCTGAGCAACGGCAGCAGCTGGCTCGTACTCTGCAAACGCCATTCTACCGGCAACGCGCGCTAAACGATTTTAGTTATCACAGTAGCCAGCAACAATGGCTGCTGCGCGAAATCAGTGGCTGGCTTAAAACTAGTGGTTTTTAGCCCGGTATTGCTTAATCACTTCGTAAGCGGCCTGAATATCCTGCGAACGTCGCTTGGCGACATCCAGCATCGCAGCAGGTACCCCTTGCGACATCAATTTGTCTGGGTGATGCTGCGCCATCAGCTTACGATAAGCCCGCTTTAATTGCAGATCTGTCACTGTGATATCACAACCCAGCACCTGGTACGCGGCAGCGAGTCGTTGTTCTGTTGAGGTATGTTCTGTTGGTTGGCTGCCACTACGAGCCTGGTAAGCACGCAATAATTGCTCTAACGTTGCCCGTGGTATTTGTAGAATTTCCGCAATTTGCCAGAGTAACTCTCGTTGTCCGGCCACCATTTTCCCGCCGGTACAGGCGATGCTGAGTTGAATTTCTAAAAATAGTTGTAACACATCTGGCCGACGGCGATAGCAGTAATAAAATTCATTAACCTGAGCCCGTAGTGGAAAATTAACCGCTTTTCCATCCCGAAACGCCGCCTGTGCTTCCCGTTGTTGCCGGGCGGACAAACCAAGCTGTTGCATAAACAAATTTGCCTGCTCAATATGTGCTTTAGTAACAATGCCGGTTGCTTTAGCCAGATGCCCCATCACCGCGAAAGTGCTGTACATAAACAAAGCTTGTTCGTCGTCGGAGCCCGACATGGCGGCTAACCCCCGCCAGTCGGCAAATTTACGCGCAAACCATTGGTCAGCCAGATGACCTAACAGCACCCCAAGGATTAAACCAGGCAGCTTTAACAGGGCCAACCCGAACAAGGCGCCCAGAACTTTACCCCACACCTGAACTTCTCCGCATTTTTACTACCCAAGCTGCCACGCGCAGAATGAGCTTGAACTCCGCAACTATTCGCACTATATCGGATTAGCAGGAATTCTAAAATTGATTTATCATAGCAAACCCGCGTTGCAGGGCGCTAAAGCAAAGACATTAATGAGAAAAGGCATGAAACAGGGTTTGAGTTTAACAGGGCTGATTTGGGCGATACTGCATACAGGTACAGTTTACGCTGAGCAGCCCGCGGTTACCGCTTGTTATCAACCCTTGAGCCTCCCCCAGATCCTGCAAAATGCTGATAGTAATGACAATAGCGTAAGGATTTATTCTGATCAGGTAAGATTGCAAGACAATCAGCAAGCCGATTTCTCCGGCTCAGTACAAATTCTGCAGCGTGATACCTTGCTACAGGCGCCAAGGGCCCGCTATCGTGCTACCGAACAGCAATTACTGGCGGATGGTGGCATCGAATACTATAACCAGGACCTCTACGTCAGTGGTGGGATGTTCTCCGCAGATTTGGCAAATAACAGTGCCAGACTAACTGATGCTAACTATCAGTTTATCAGCCAGGCTGGTCGCGGAGCGGCCAACGCCTTGGTGGCATCGGCAGACGAATTAAGACTGGAGCAGGCGCTGTTTACCACTTGCCCGCAACAGGATAATAGCTGGGGCCTGCACGCGGAGGAAATCAGCATTGCCGCCGACTCAGGTTGGGGGGAAGCCAGGCATGCGGTGTTTAAAATTAAAGATATTCCGGTTTTTTACCTGCCTTATCTGACGTTTCCGGTTGATGATCAGCGTAAAAGTGGCGTCTTGTTACCTAAAGTTGGTAGTTCACAGCGGGTAGGTTTAGATTTTGAACTACCCTACTATTTTAATCTGGCAGAGAACTACGACCTGACGCTTACCCCACGCTATATGAGTAAAAGAGGCACCCAATTAAAATCTGAGTTTCGTTATTTAACCACCGAACACCAGGGTTTGTTGCAACTGGAATATCTGCACAATGATAATGATAAACCGCGTGACTTTGGCCAGCGTTACCTGGGGCATCTTAGTCATCGCTCAGATTTTACCAGCCGCTGGCGCGGCTATATTGACTTTACTGATGTCAGCGACGACGCCTACCTGACGGAGCTGGGGTCGGATTACAATAGTCAAAGCGACTCTCAACTTTACCGGGAAGCCAGCCTGAGCTATTTTGGCGATAGTGTGCATTCTCATCTGAAAGTACAGGGGTTTGAAATCCTGGGAAACTACAACCAGGCTTATCAGGCCTTACCGCAGTTAAGCCTTGCAGCCGCTAAACCTGAACAACTGACCGAACATTTACAGTGGCTGTGGCAGGGGCAATACGCGCACTTTCGCAATGATCAAGCGTTTTATAGCAGCGCGGATCGCGTGCATCTTGAGCCGACGCTCAGATTACCACTCATTACCCCGGCTTTCGAACTGACTGCTGAAACCAGCTTGTTGTACACCTACTATCAACAAAAAAGTATGCAACAGCTAACGGCTGAACAATCGGAAATCAGCCGCACGCTGCCTAAAGTTCGTTTACACGCCCGGGTCAATTTTGAACGCGAGTATGACTGGTTCGGTGAACAAGCGCTGCAAACTTTTGAACCGCAAGTTCAGTATCTCTATATCCCATTTCGCGATCAAAGCCAGATCGGTCTTTATGACACGACTCGGCTGCAGGATGATTATTATGGTTTATTCCGGCAAAACCGCTTTTCCGGTTTAGATCGGATTAATGAAGCCAATCAGCTCACCGTCGGCTGGACCACCCGTTTTTATGATAATACCGATAACGAGCTATTCCGTTTTAGTCTCGGCCAAATCTTTTTCTTGAAAGAGCCTGAAATAACTGATGACCTTCTGACGCAGGATCTGGTGTCTACCGAGTCGATGCTGGCTTCTGAAATGATCTGGCATTGGTACCGCCGCTGGTATGTCAGCAGTGCCGTACAATATGATATTGATAGTAAAAAACTGATTAAGAGTAATGCCAGTCTCGACTATCGAGGTAGCGAGAATACGTTATTTCAATTGAACCATCGCTATAGCCGGGCAGTCTCAGGTGCTGAGATCCAGCAACTTGGCTTATTCGGTGCAGTACCCATCAAACAAAACTGGCAACTGATTGCCAGTTACTATCGTGATGTCACAAATCATCGTATGATAGATGCCAATCTTGGACTGCAGTATGAGTCCTGTTGCTGGGCCGTACGCTTAGTCGCACGTCGGCAAGTGCGGGTTGATTTAGAAAGTAGCATCACCGATCTGAGTCAGCTTGCCCGCTTAGATAGTGGTTTTAGCCTGCAGTTTGTGTTTAAAGGTTTTGGCGATAAAGCCGGTTTTGGTGTTTCCGATATGCTGTCGAATGGTATTTTCAGTTACCGCCGGCCGTATTTACTAACAAATTAATGTGGAATTTTATGAAGTTACAACAACTTATCTGTGCACTAATGCTTGGCGCCGCCAGTTTAACCCTGGGTGCCGCAGAACGCGAAATTGACCGGGTTGCTGCCATTGTCGACAACGGGGTAGTGTTAAAAAGTGATATAGATGAAATTGTTGAACGCGTGAAGCGCAACGCCCAGGCGCAGGGACAAACCCTGCCATCAGATCAGGCCCTGCGTACCCAGGCCACAGAACGCTTGATCATGACCAGCCTACAGTTACAAATGGCGCAGCGAATGGGTTTACAAATATCGGATGCGCAGCTGGATGATACGATTCGCAATATTGCTCAGGAAGAGAAGCTGACTCTCGAACAATTTAGACAACGGGTAGCGGCGGAAGAAGGTAACTTTGAGCGGTTTCGCGAAAAAGTACGGGAAGAAATCATTACTAACGAAGTGATGCGCGCTAATGTGCAACGCCGGATCTATATCAGCCCGCAGGAAGTCGACAACTTACTGAAGCTGATGGAAGATCAAGGCGCGATCAATGAACAATATAAACTTGGTCATATTCTGATTGCGATCCCCAGCCAAGCGACAACTGAGCAAATTAACGAAGCGCGTGATCGTGCTGATCAGGTGGTCAGATTAATACGTGAAGGCAGTGACTTCCGTCGTATCGCTATCGCCTCTTCCAGCGCCTCTAATGCGTTAGAGGGCGGTGAGTTAGACTGGATGGGCATTAATGAAATGCCAACCTTATTCTCTGAGGCAATCCGCGGCCGTAAGCGTGGCGACCTGGTCGGCCCGCTGCGTTCTGGTGCCGGCTTTCACGTACTGACAATTTTCGATATCCGTGGTGAAAATGTCACTGAACTGCAGGAAGTTAAAGCCCGGCACATTCTGATTAAACCCTCGATTATTGTCAGTGAAGAGCGTGCTCGTAGTCTGTTGAATGACATCGTGCAAAAGGTTCGTGCCGGTGAAGCCGACTTTGCTGAGTTAGCCAAGCAATACTCTGAAGATCCTGGCTCGAAACTGAATGGCGGTGAACTGGGCTGGAGTGAGCCGGATATCTATGTACCCGCCTTCCGTGACACGCTGAAGCGTCTGGAGTTAGACGAGATCAGTGAACCATTCCGCACTGAACATGGCTGGCACATTGCACAGTTACTGGACCGCCGCTCAGTGGATGCGACAGCAGATCGCAAAAGAGATCAGGTTTATCGCATGATCTTTAATCGCCGTTTCAGCGAAGAGTCTGCAAGTTTCTTACGTGAATTGCGTGATGAAGCCTATGTCGAAGTGTTGGCGGAAAATTGATGACGTTACGGCTCGCTATTACACCCGGTGAGCCAGCAGGCATTGGCCCGGATCTGGTGCTGGCCCTTAGCCAACAGGGCTGGCCCGTTGAGCTGGTAGTATGCGCTAACCAACAATTGCTGGCGCAGCGTGCGCAGCAACTGGGCATTAATGTCACCTTGTTGCCATTTGACGCCGAGGCAGACGCCAAGCCCCAGATGGCGGGCACTCTAACAGTGCGTGACTTTCCGTTAGCTGAGCCCGTTATCCCGGGTCAGCTCAATGCAGCCAATGGCCACTATGTTGTCGATACCCTAACTGCAGCCGGCGAGATGGTAATTTCTGCCCAGGCAGCAGCTATCGTAACAGGGCCAGTACATAAAGGTATTATTAATCAAGCAGGTATCGCTTTCAGTGGCCATACCGAGTTTTTTGCTCAGCAATCTAACACGCCTTATGTTGTAATGATGCTTGCCACAGAGGGATTGCGAGTTGCGCTGGCGACCACCCATATTCCACTTGCCTACGTCGCCAAAGCCATTACCCGTGAAAGACTATTAAAAGTGTTGAGTATTTTGCACCAGGACCTCCAGCAAAAATTTGGCATTGCCAAGCCTAAAATCTATGTCTGTGGTTTAAATCCGCATGCTGGCGAGGGTGGACATCTGGGCCGCGAAGAGATCGACATTATTATTCCCGCCCTCGATGAACTGAGAGCGAGCGGGATGCAGCTGGTGGGGCCGCTGCCGGCAGACACCTTATTCCAACCAAAATATTTGAATGAAGCTGACGCCGTGCTGGCGATGTACCACGATCAGGGGCTGCCAGTGTTAAAATATAAAGGCTTTGGCCGCTCCGTTAATATCAGCCTCGGTTTACCGCTGATCCGTACTTCAGTTGATCACGGCACTGCTTTGGATTTAGCAGCGACAGGCAAAGCAGATCCCGGCAGCCTGTTTCACGCCGTCCGGGAAGCCATTCAACTGGCACAACGAACCCAAGAGACTCATGAACGATAATATTCACCAAGGCCATCGCGCCCGCAAACGTTTCGGGCAAAACTTTCTGCATGACCCTCAGGTAATAGGCCGTATTGTTAAAGCTATTGCGCCCAAAGCAGATGATGTATTGGTCGAAATCGGCCCGGGTTTGGGTGCGCTGACCGAACCTGTTGCTGAACAAGCCGGACACCTGACGGTAGTTGAGCTGGACCGCGATCTGGCTGAACGCTTACGCCAGCACCCAACGCTAGCCAGCAAACTTACCATCCATCAAGCCGATGCGATGAAATTCGATTTCCGCCAGTTAGTTAAACCAGGGCAAAAACTGAAGGTATTTGGCAACCTGCCTTATAACATTTCAACACCACTTCTGTTCCATCTCTTTGAATATGCAGATGAAATAGACACCATGCATTTTATGTTGCAAAAAGAAGTGGTTGAGCGGATGACAGCGAGTCATGGCAGTAAAGATTATGGCCGTTTAAGCGTGATGACGCAGTTTTACTGTAAAGCGCTGCCGGTGGTTCAGGTAGGCCCCGGCGCCTTTAAACCGGCACCCAAAGTTGACTCGGCTGTCGTGCGGTTACTGCCTTACAATAAAGCTGAACGCGCAGCCGTTGATCCGGCGATTCTAAATCGGGTTTGCTTAGAAGCCTTTAATCAAAGACGCAAGACACTGCGTAATTGTTTTAGTAATTTTGCCACGGCAGAACAGCTGCAAGCGCTGGGTATTGATCCCACGCTGCGGCCAGAGCAATTAGCTGTTACGGACTTTATTCGCGTGGCGCAATGGTTAGCGACACAGGAAGCAGGGTATGCAAATTGAATCTCCGATAGCCGTAACGGTCGACAGTTTTTATCTGGGGGCACAATCTAATCCAGCCGAACATCGTTATGTGTTTGCCTACTGTGTCACCATCACTAATAATGGGCCACAAGCGGTACAGTTATTAAGACGTTACTGGCAAATCACCGACGGTAACGGCAAACAATCTGAAGTGAGGGGTGACGGCGTGATTGGTGTGCAACCTGAACTGCAGCCTGGTGAGACTTATAGTTACACCAGCGGCGCCGTACTGGAAACCCCGGTAGGCACCATGCAGGGGCATTATGAAATGCAGGCTGCTGATCAGCGGGCTTTCAATGCCCCTATTCCACTGTTTCGCCTGGCGATGCCAAATATCCTAAACTGATGGCCACTTATATCATCGGCGATTTGCAGGGTTGCTTTGAGCCTCTGCAACGACTGTTAAATACCATTAACTTTAATGCCGCTAGCGACCAGCTGTGGTTCTGCGGTGATCTGATTGCCCGTGGACCTGACTCACTAGCCTGTATTGAGTTCGTGCGGGAGCTGGGTGCGACGGCTAAAACCGTGCTTGGTAATCATGACCTGAACTTTATCGCCCATTATTACGGCTTTGGCAAAGTTAAAGCCAGCGACCAATTACAGCAACTGCTGCAAGCACCGCAGCTGCCGGAGCTGATCGATTGGCTTCGGCAACAACCTTTAATTCAGCAAAGTACAGACGGCAGTTATCTGATGGTCCATGCCGGTTTGGCACCTGATTGGGATCTGACCACGGCACTTGCTGCAACCGCTGAAGTCAGTTTGCTATTGCAACAGGACCCAAAGCTCTTACTTGCCACCATGTATGGAAACACACCGACTCGCTGGACAGATGCCATCACCGCTGAGCAACGTTGGCGCTATACCATTAACGCTTGTACCAGAATGCGCTTCTGTCAAACAGATGGTGCCCTTGAGTTAACCAGTAAAACTGCGCCAGAACAAACCCCTGGCTTGCGTCCCTGGTACGAGTTCTGGCGTGACAAAGCTCACCCTGAACTCTTTTTCGGACATTGGGCGGCGTTAAATGGTTATAGTCCGGTACCAGGCATTCATGCGCTCGATACGGGCTGCGTCTGGGGAAATATGCTGACTGCCTATTGCGTTGAGAATAGACAACGCTATAGTGTCTGGGCAGAACAAAAATAATAAGTCGATACCGGCTGGCAATAGCTACCTAGTGGCAACGGCCGCAGTACCGGCCTGAACTTTCGATTGGAGTTGTTATGAAGTTGACCGTAAAACTGAGGGTAGTTGGCGGTTTTAGCGTTATCACCTTATTGCTGCTGTTTATTGGTTTAACTGCTTATACGCAGCTCAGCGGTATCAGTAAGTCCACCGCTGAGGTGAACACCATCTCAATCCCGGCTTTGGAAAATAGCGCGCTGATGAAAAGCGAGTTTGTACTGATGAGTAAGATCAGTCTGCAAGCTTTTAACGCGCAAGAACAAAGTCAGATCACTGCGCTACGGCAACAGTTTAATACCGAGCAACAGGCTTACCAAACGGCTGCTAGCCAACTTAATACTGCAGTACAACAACAACAAACTCTGGCTGGTGCGGCGCAGCAAGTTAATCTTGCCTATGATGCCTTTATTCCACTCTCAAACCAGCTATTTGAGCAATTAGAGCAAAATCTTCGCTCACAAAACGAGATTGACGATAAGCTGAGTGAACTGGAAATGACTGCCGATGATATGGCAGCGCTGTTACTGGATTTCACCGATATCAGCAACGTTCGTAACCGTTTTCCACAAGCCTATCAGGCGGCAACCCAAATGGAAACCGGCATCAACAGTCTGCTCAGTGTAGTGGTCGATTTAAACCGCACGACTAATGAAAGTACTGCTACGACGATCAGCAACGATATCGCATTCCGGTTACAAGATTTGGCAACACAACTCTCGATAATGCTGCGCGAAGCCTCACAAGTACCAATGCCGGCTGATTTAGAAGAAAAGCTCACTATAGTTAACAGTCTGCTGGATACTAACCAGGGTATTCCCGGCACCAAAACCAAACTTCTCGCTGGTAAAGAACGTGCAAATCAACTATTACTGCAGGCTGATGAACAAACAGCCCTGGCGTTGACGCGGTTAGAGGCTTTGCTGAATCAAAGTACCCAGGTCGCGGCAACTATTCAGAATGAGAGTCAGAATAGTGTCAGTAATGCCGTCACAGCTATTTTTGTCGTAATGTTGATCTCTACCCTGGTAGCAGTTTTTATCGCCTACCGTACTGTCACTGCCATTGTGAAGCCGCTTGGGAAAATCAACGCCATGCTTGGTATCGTTGCTTCGGGTGATTTAACCCAGCAACTCAACGATCGTAGCCAGGACGAATTTGGTGAACTTTCCCGTAATATCAATAAGGTTAACCAGAGCCTGCAGCAACTGATCCAGGGTATTATCTCACGTTCAACCCAGCTGGCTGCGGCCTCAGAGCAAACCTCAGCTATCACGCTACAAACCACCCAGGCTATCCGCGAGCAGAAATCTCAGGTTACCCAGGCAGCAACCGCCACCACCGAGATGAGCAGTACCTCACAAGGTGTACTGCAAAGCTCGAATGATGCGCTTAACGAGATCAAAAATGCCGATAAAGAAGCCGAACGGGTTAAAGGCATTTCACTGGAAAACAAAGCCATCATTATCCAGCTGTCACGCGAAGTAGAGCAAGCATCGCAGGTGATCAACAAGCTGCATAAAGACAGCGCCTCTATTGGCAGCATCCTCGATGTGATCCGCGGCATTGCTGAGCAAACCAACCTGCTGGCATTAAACGCCGCCATTGAGGCCGCCCGGGCCGGTGAACAAGGCCGCGGCTTTGCCGTTGTGGCCGATGAAGTACGCTCACTGGCCAGCAAGACACAGGCTTCGACCCAGGAAATTCAGGCGATGATCCAGGCGCTGCAAAGCGGTGCTCATGCTGCGGTAGAAGCGATGAACAAAGGTAAGAAACAAGCCGAGGATTGTGTTGCCAAGACGGAAGTCGCCACCTCAGCACTGGATTCGATTACCCATGCTGTACATCTGGCTCACGACATGAGCGAACAGATTTCCAGTGCCGCCAAAGAGCAGCATCAGGTATCAGCTGAGATCAGCGGTTTGCTGGAGTCTATTGTGGCAATCGCCGAACAAACTGCTTCAGGTGCCGAACAAACCTCAGCCTCCAGCCATGAAGTGGCGAAGCTGGCGGAAGAGCTACGCCGTTCAGTCGATCAGTTTAAAGTGTAACCTGACTCAGACGCCAAAAAGGCCAGCGTGATGCTGGCCTTTTTTAATTTGCTGTTTTGCTATTTGACGGCTTGCTTGTTGCCTTAAACGTAGCTCAGTCACTGCGCTGTAATGCCTACTGCCGTTCCAGCGTAATAAAACGATAACCCAGCGGATTCTCTGCGCTCTGTGGATGTTCCTCGCGCGCGATCTCCCGCCAGTTGCCCGCAGCATGGTAATCCGGGAAAAAGGCGTCTCCGGCGGTTTCAAGCGCGATTTCAGTCAGGTATAAGCGCTGGGCCAGCGGCAGACACTGCCGGTAAATCTCGGCGCCGCCAATAATCATCACTTCCGGCTGTTCCGCCAATAAGGCTAACGCCTGCTCGATGCTACTGACCCACTCGACCGGGCTATCAACTGCTGGCGTTTGCCGGCTGATAACGATATTACGCCGCCCCGGTAACGGCCGGCCAATCGATTCAAAGGTCTTACGCCCCATCACTACCGGCTTGCCGAGCGTGACTTTTTTAAAGTGTTGTAAATCAGCGGGTAAATGCCAGGGCATTTGGTTATTTAAACCAATCACCCGCTGCTGCGCCATCGCGGCTATCATCGAAATCCGCATCGCCTGACCTAGCGCTGGTAAATCACTTCAACGTCGTAATCGTCGTCGTCGAAATCATCATCGTCATCCAGATCATCTTCCAGCGAGTTGACTTCCTCATGGTAGTCATCCCACTTAAAGGTTACCGGATCAGCCGCTTGCTCGCTGGCTTTTTCTTCCGGTAGCTGCTCGATATAGTTCAGGATCTCGCGTGATAGCTGTTGGGTATTTTCGCGCGAGGCAGCAGAGATCTTAAATACCGGTCCCTGCCAGTCCAGTGCTGTCGTCACCTGCTGCACAATCTCTTCCAACTCGTCTTCAAGTACCAGATCCAGCTTGTTAAATACCAGCCAACGTGGTTTAGCTGCCAGCTTGGCACTGTATTTATGCAGCTCCTGAATGATGGTTTGCGCATTCTCTGCCGGATCGGAACCGTCAGCGGGCAGTACATCAATCACATGCAATAATAGACGGCAGCGCTCCAGGTGTTTCAAAAACTGAATACCCAAACCAGCACCTTCAGCGGCGCCTTCAATCAGACCCGGGATATCAGCAATCACAAAGGAGCGGTGCGATTCAACACGGACCACACCCAAATTCGGTACCAGGGTGGTAAAAGGATAATCGGCCACTTTCGGCTTAGCGGCAGATACCGCACGGATCAATGTCGATTTACCGGCATTGGGCAGACCTAACAGACCGACATCGGCCAGCAGTAGCAGCTCAAGACGTAAATTACGGATCTCGCCCGGGGTACCATTGGTTTTCTTGCGTGGTGTACGGTTGGTGCTGCTGGCAAAACGGGCATTACCCAAGCCATGCCAGCCACCTTTCGCAACCATTAATTTCTGGCCATGAGTAGTGAGATCGCCAATCACTTCATCAGTATCCACATCTACTGCCCGGGTACCCACCGGCACTTTTAATGCCAGATCAGCACCACGCTTACCGGTACAGTTTACGCTACCACCGTTCTCGCCGCGTTCGGCTTTATGGTATTTTTCAAACTGATAATCCACCAGCGTATTCAGGTTCTCATCCGCTTGCAGATAGACGTCACCACCATCCCCGCCGTCACCGCCGTTTGGTCCGCCTTTGGAGATAAATTTTTCCCGTAAAAAACTGATAATGCCGTTACCGCCGTCGCCGGCCTCGACGCGAATTATCGCTTCATCTACAAACTTCATCGGTGCTGTCCTGCTTAACTGTGCTTAGGAACCTGACTTACTGCAGCCAAGTATAACCCATGTCGGGGGGTGCGGAAAATTTATAAAAAAACCCCGCACCAGGCGGGGTTCTTTCGAAGATCTGCAGCTTATTCGCTGACGATGCTAACGAACTTACGGTTGTGTTCGCCTTTTACTTCGAATTTCACTTTACCGTCGGTTAAGGCGAATAAAGTGTGGTCTTTACCGATACCAACGTTGCTGCCGGCATGGAACTTAGTACCACGCTGACGCACAATGATGTTACCTGCTAATACAGACTCACCACCGAAACGCTTAACACCTAAGCGTTTAGCTTCTGAATCGCGACCGTTACGAGTGCTACCTACACCTTTCTTACTTGCCATGTGTCGATACTCCTGTTACGCGCTGATGCTGGTGATTTTCACTTCAGTGAACCACTGACGGTGGCCCATCTGCTTGCGTGAATGCTTACGACGACGGAACTTGACGATCTTGATCTTATCGCCACGGCCATGACTGACCACTTCCGCTACTACTTTACCACCTTCAACTAAAGGGGCACCGATGTTGATAACTTCGCCGTTAGCGATCATCAACGGGGTAAATTCGATTGTTGCGCCTGTTTCCAGGTCTAACTTCTCCAGACGAAGAGTCTGACCTTCCGTCACACGGTGCTGTTTGCCACCACTTTGGAAAACCGCGTACATAGTTAACTCCGTACAAAGCACGCCATCGCTTGTTAAAATAAAGGGGCGTGTTAATTCAATTCACAGGGCGCGAATTGTACGCAATTTCCCCCACAGCCGCAAGCACAATTATGAAAAAGATCTGCTGACGCAGAAAAGGATCCAGATTTCATTTTAGCCAAGCCTGCTATTAGTGTAGAATTGCCGCCATTCAGAGACTTAACGCAGTTGTTGGCAAATGACGCTCGACGAAATTCAACGCCTCGCGGCCGCCGATATGACGGCAGTAAACCAGCAGATCTTCTCTCAGCTCAGCTCCGACGTGGCGCTGATTAACCAACTTGGCATCTATATCGTCAATAGCGGCGGTAAAAGGTTACGCCCCCTGCTGGCCGTATTAGCCGCGCGGGCCCTGGGTTATCAGGGTGAACAACATATTAGTGTTGCCGCTATTGTCGAGTTTATTCACACCTCAACCCTGCTGCACGATGACGTGGTGGATGAGTCAACCATGCGCCGTGGTAAAGAAACCGCTAACGCGCTATTCGGCAATCAGGCCAGTGTATTAGTTGGTGATTTCCTGTATAGCCGCTCGTTTCAGATGATGGTGTCATTAAACAGTATGCGGGTAATGCAGGTACTGGCCGACGCCACTAACATTATCGCTGAAGGTGAAGTGCTGCAGCTGATGAATGTGAATGATCCGGATACTACCGAGCAAAGCTATATGCAGGTCATTTACTGCAAAACGGCCAAATTATTTGAAGCGGCAACCCAGTTAGCAGCGGTTATTTCCAATCAGCCCGCCGTGATTGAAAAGGCGATGCAGGCCTATGGTATGCATTTGGGTACTGCCTTTCAGCTAATCGATGATGTGCTGGATTATCAGGCCGATGCTGCAGAGCTGGGTAAGAATATCGGTGATGATCTGGCTGAAGGCAAGCCTACCCTGCCACTACTGCATGCATTAAAACTGGGTAACGAACGGCAGCAAGAACTAATTCGCGAGGCCATTACCGAGGGCAATGGTATGCAGCACTTTACTGAAATTATGGCAGCTTTAGAGCAAACCGGCGCTTTTGACTATACCCGCAACAAAGCCGAGCAGGAAGCGAAAGCCGCACAATTGGCGCTGCAGCCGCTGCCGGATAGCCCTTACAAGCAGGCGCTGCTGGCATTGGCGGATATCGCCGTATCACGCAGTCACTAACGCGCGCTGTCACTTACGGGTGCTGTCACTTAAAGGTGATAGCACAAACCGAATCCGCAAAAACATAAAGGCGCCAACGGCGCCTTTATTGTTATAGCGACGACCAGGCTTAATTGTTCTTAACGAACTCTTCACCCAGCGTAATATCCGCTTTCAGGGTGCCTAACATATCGGTCATGGCTTTTTGTTCAAAAGCACTCAGCTCGCCGATTGGCAGCAGGTGCTCGACACCGTTTTTACCCAGTACGATTGGCTGAGCGAAGAAACGGGCATATTCACCGTTACCTTCTACATAAGCGTATTCAGTAACCGTTTTACCTTGTAAACCTTTAACCAGTGACAAACAGAAACGGGCAGCTGCCTGACCCATAGACAGGGTAGCCGATCCGCCACCCGCCTTAGCTTCAACCACTTCAGTACCGGCGTTCTGAATACGGTGCGTTAAAGATTTCACTTCCTCATCCGAGAAACTGACATCAGCCACTTGCGATAATAATGGCAGAATAGTGGTGCCACTGTGACCACCGATAACAGGCACGGCCACATCAACAGGGCTTTTGCCTTTTAATTCGGCAACGAAGGTTTCAGCACGGATCACATCCAGCGTCGTCACACCGAACAAGCGACGCGGATCGTAAGTGCCAGCTTTTTTGAACACGTCAGCAGCGATAGCAACAGTGGTATTGACCGGGTTAGTGATAATACCCACCAGCGCTTTCGGGCAATTTTCAACAATGGCTTCGGCCAGGGTTTTTACTACGCCGGCGTTGATATTGAATAAATCAGAGCGGTCCATACCTGGCTTGCGCGGCATACCAGCAGGAATCATCACGATATCAGCACCGACCAGCGCCTTGCTCAGGTCTTCTTTACCATAACCCGTTACTTTTACTGCGGTTGGGATATGGCTTAAATCTACCGCCACGCCCGGTGTTACTGGAGCCAGATCATATAAGGCTAAGTCTGTGCCGGCAGGTAAATCTAATTTCAGTAATAAAGACAGTGCCTGACCGATACCACCGGCTGCACCTAATACGGCAACTTTCATGATTCTCTCCAATTTTACAGTTCAGAATAACCGCGCCAACAATACTGAAATGGCCGCGAAATTACAAATATCTTACGCCTAAAGTCTAAGCAATTTCGGCGACTTTGCCTTCGCCAGAGCGCTTTAAAAGCGTAAAGCCTATTTTACTGTACCAACTGCATTGTTGCGCGATTTTTGTTAGTATCCGTCTAACGAATAACGCGGAAACTCAAACTATGACAAAACAAAACCGCCAGGAAGCGCTGATCCATGCTTTTAAAGCCTTATTGAAAACGGAAAGTTTTGGTTCTCAGGGCGAAATTGTCGATGCGCTGAAAAAAGAAGGGTTTGATAACGTTAGCCAGTCCAAAGTCTCCCGTATGCTGAGCAAATACGGTGCGGTACGCACCCGTAATGCCCGACAGGAAATGGTCTACACCCTGCCACCGGAGCTGGGGGTACCCACCACCAAAAGCCCGCTACGGCAGCTAGTGCTGGACATCGAACACAACGATGTGATGATTATTATCCGAACCAGCCCGGGTGCGGCGCAACTGATTGCCCGTTTGCTGGATTCAGTTGGCAAGGCTGAAGGCGTATTGGGGACCATAGCGGGTGACGATACGATTTTCATTGCGCCGATTAGCGTGAAAAATATCGACTTTACCCTGCAAAAAGTCACTGAGTTATTTGAAAAAGTTTAAGTCAATAAACGTCGCTGGCGGTAGCGTTTAAACTGCCATGCGCCGCAGCCTCTAAAAAACTTACAGAGGGTGCAAAATAGGCGGCTGCCAGATCGATACGATAATAGTCCAGCAGGCTGTCATAGTAACGCCCCTCGTTTAGACCCAGGCGATAACACCATTGCCGGACAAAGTGCTCCGGCTGCTGACTAAAACTTAAATGCAGGCAACCTTGATTGCTGTTATGTGCAAAAGGCATATTCTGCTGCAAGATAGGCAACTGCTGCTGTTCATTCAGTTGACAACATAACAGGTGGCTATTCGGCTGCAAGCGCGCCATGCTCAGCGGCTTCGCATCCAGCTTAACATAACCATGAATATCTTCCTGTTGCGGTAAGGTGAGCTGTTGCCAGTGTTTTAGATCCAGACTGGCACGATAAAAATGCACATAACTGCCGCCGGCAAATACTGCCGACTCGTCAGCTGTCACCAAAGCTGCTTGCCGGCGTTTCAGACCGCGCGGGTTTTGCGGCGCATCAATAAAGCCGGTGAGTTGACGCCCATCCAGATAACGGAACCCACTTAATTGCTCTACCACTTCAACATTCGCCATCAACAGCTGTTGAATTTGCTGCAGCGCAATGTAATTGACATCCAAACGATCTGAGCGGATCTGGATAAGTAAATCGGCCATCGTACAGCTTACGGCCAAATGCTCTGACGGCAAGACAGGAAATGCCTGTAGACCAACAGGTCTTTGCCACGGGTAAAGGTTATCCCAATAGTGACTACTAACCGCCACCAAGCCGCTTAACATCGCTTCCGAAAAGTGCTCTGCCAAGCGCTGCATGATATGCGGAATCCGCGCCAGTTTTTGTCGCAGTATCGCTTCCTGACCGTCCAGTACATTACATAGCAGATAACTGCCATGTAAATTTGCCTCCGCACAAATACCTAATTGTTCGCGTGCCATGCTGCTCCCTGACCCCTAGTCACTCTGTACACAGTATACCTGTAAATCAGCATGAGCTTAATCCCCCTAAACCTTGTGAGATATATCTCACAAATGCTGCAGCCAAAGCGCTATTTTCTGTTGTAAAAACTGAGAAAATCCAATCTAAGAAATTGTTTTGTAAAGCTAAAATAGAAAATAATTTATTCTTACAAGCTTATGACAACACTATGGATCGTCAGAAATCGCCCCTAAGGTACGAGCTAAGATGCATAATACTCACATCGACGGAACGATGACTGGCAGGAAGTCAGTAACAGGCAAGATGCCACACAGGAAGTATAGTGCTGTGGATTACAGCAGGCAGGAAGCACAAGGATGAAACTGGACACCTTCAGGATGAAGAAGGCTCGGCAGGATGAAAGAGCATAACGGGACAGCCTTGGATGGCAATATTCAATGTCGGTTGCAGGGTGCGGCCAGACAGATGGTAACAGGGATGAAGATAGCCATCAACGGACAAGTCGTCGGAGATGACTGCAGGATGCAGGGGTTGAAATAGGAATTCAACCTTAAGGACTCACAGGAATACTGACCGGAAGTCAGTTGCAGGAAGCAGCAGCAGGATGCGACAGGAATACCGGATAAGTCTCATGGAAAGAGACCGCTAAGGAAGCATCAGGAAACAGTGGCCGCGTAGTTTGCGGCCAGCTTTCTTTTTACACCTACTAAAACCCACACACCACTAAATCAGCTGCGCTTCTTTTGTTGCGGAATCTCACTGCCAGTTGTGACGAGCTAAACTGTACTTTTTGTCATGCTCCGTTCGCTTTCCAGCCTTATGACTTTTACTCTCTGCGGCAGTTATAAAAAGACCCCGCGGTTTTCACCACGGGGCGTCAAATTCAGACAAAGGACAAGGATAGACGTGTTTAGGTGGGACAAGTCTAGTGGGTGCTCCCGGTTAGCGGTGCTAACACAGGCTCAGCCACAGGCTCCCGCAACGTGCCACCTGCACGCTGCGGGCTGCTTACTTTACCGAGGCGACGAATTCAGGATAGGCTTCAATACCACACTCTGAACTGTCAACACCCTCGTATTCGGCTTCTTCACTAACCCGGATGCCGATGACTAACTTCAGTACGAACCACACTAATAGACTGGTGGCAAATACCCAGCCGAAGATCGTCAGGGCACCTATGATCTGGCCACTAAAGCTGCTATCAGCATTAGTGATAGGCACTAATAACAAACCATATAAGCCGACTACGCCGTGCACAGAAATCGCACCAACAGGGTCGTCGATTTTAATTTTATCCAGCGCCAGAATAGAGGCGACCACTAACACACCGGCAATAGCGCCAAACAGTGAGGCTTGCAGCGGTGTTGGTGTAGAAGGTTCTGCGGTAATAGCAACCAAACCGGCTAAGGCACCGTTTAGCGCCATGGTAAGATCAGCTTTACGGAACAGGATCACCGAGGTAATCAGGGCGGCGACCACACCAGCAGCGGCAGCTGCATTGGTATTCAGAAACACCACAGCGACACTATGCGCATTGGCAATATCACCCAGTTTTAATACTGAGCCGCCGTTAAAGCCAAACCAGCCCATCCACAGGATCAGCGTGCCCAGCGCCGCCAGTGGCATGTTAGCGCCTGGAATCGCATTAATTTTACCATCTTTACTGTATTTACCTTTACGGGCACCTAACAGCAATACCCCGGCTAACGCAGCAGCGGCACCCGCCATATGCACTATACCTGAGCCGGCAAAGTCCGAGAAACCCAGATCGCCTAAGTTATACAAGCCAAACACTTCTTTACCGCCCCAGGTCCAGCCACCTTGCATCGGATAGATAAAACCGGTCATGACCACAGCAAAGGCTAAAAAGGCCCACAGCTTCATCCGCTCTGCTACGGCGCCAGAGACAATAGACATGGCAGTAGCAACGAACACGACCTGGAAGAAAAAGTCTGATGCGCCGGAATAGACAGCATCACCGGTAAAGTCATTTTGCTCCGCAAAGGAGGCTAAAGTAGTATCAACGTCGATTTCAGCAATACCTTGCAGGAAAATGCCGCCATCGTACATAAAGTAGTAGCCACAGATTAAATACATAATGCAAGCAATCGAGTACAGCGCGATATTCTTAGTCAGAATTTCGGTGGTGTTCTTCGCTCTTACCAAACCGGCTTCCAGCATCGAAAAGCCTGCCGCCATCCACATCACCAGCACCCCACACATCAGGAAGTAGAAGGTGTCCATTGCAAACTGTAAATGATAAATTTGTTCTTGCATGGCAAGGCTCCTTAAATCGCTTCTGCGTCAGTTTCGCCGGTACGGATCCGTACCGCCTGCTCCAGGTCATAGACAAAGATCTTGCCGTCGCCAATCCGGCCGGTATAAGCCGCTTTTTGGATTGCTTCCAATAAGCGTTCTACCTGATCGTCCTGGGTAGCAATTTCCAGTTTTACTTTTGGCAGGAAATCAACCTGATACTCGGCTCCGCGATAGAGCTCGGTGTGGCCTTTCTGGCGGCCAAAACCCTTTACTTCAGTAACCGTTAAACCTTCTACCCCGATGTCCGCAATCGCTTCCCGGACATCATCCAGTTTGAACGGCTTGATGATGGCACATACAAGCTTCATGATGGTTTTCCTTATCGACTAATTATGCTGTTCGCTTAAAAAGATAAGAAAACCTTGTGCCAAGATTTTTATTTCATACAAAACAAACACTTAATGTTAGACGGTTACAGTTGGCGAAAAAAAACGCACCAGTTTAGTGCGTTTTTCCCTGCCAGAGTGCAAACCAGTACCCGTGCCGGCGGCCTGAAAAGCATCGTATCGGCATGACGTTATATTTCGGGCTATGCCGGCAGAAATTCCTGCCAGGCTTGCAGTAACAGCAACAAGTCTGCCAGCCCACATTCGCTGCTAAGCCCGCTTTCATCCAGCTGTAAATCGTCGTCCAACTCCTCCGGCAGTGATTGTACGGCCAACTCACCGCTCTCAGTTGCCAACAGACTATTATGGCAAACCCGCACTTCCTGCTGCTGCACCAGTAAGCTAAATTCACGCCCCTGATACTGCCAGTCCTGATAAGGCTTTAGTGCCTCTAGCTGGCTTAGCAGCGGCTGATAAGCACTGGCGCGGTGCGCAAACTCATCCAGCAGAAATTGCTGCAGCGCAGCTTGTTCAGTGGCGAGTTTAAGCCGGTAGCGCCGGCTGTCGCGATCGTAGATAAAGTCGTATTCCATCTTTGCCAACTGTTTGCTTTATTACGGCGATCGAGTAGGAGGCGGGA